>DOTU01000052.1 GCA_003520965.1 Candidatus Zixiibacteriota bacterium | reverse complement strand
ATCAATTAGCCTGCGAAGCAAGTATTTGGCCGGATGAGGAACAGAGTTTTCCTGCTCCTTTTCGACATTCAAATCCTGCATTGATTCAATATTATCATCCTTTCTTTTAAGATGGCTCATTGAGGAATTATAGGCTATCCGATAAAGCCAGGTCTTAAAGCTTGATTTTCTTTCAAATCGCCGTAATGCCCGGTATGCCCTTAAGAATACTTCTTGAGAAATATCCCTGGCCTGCTCCTCCGAAATGACTAATCCCCTGACAAGTGTAAAGACAAAATTCTCATATCTCCTTACCAGGATACCAAATGCCTCAGTATCTCCGGAGGCGACAAGATCGATAATGTCCTCATCGGCCGGGGAATCATTCGGAGCCTTGGCCTTAATAAGAGCTGCCCGCCCCAAAAAGGCCCTGGCAAAAGATGAAACGTAAACCTCGTCGCTCATTTTTGTCCCTTTGACCTTTAATACGGAAAATTTGTTTCAATTGGTTCAAATAAAATTCTGAAACAATTTTTACCAACCCGCGGTCAAAGTGGCAAAAGAATGAATGGAGGTTTTATGTGGCAGGGAGACCCAAATATCGCAGTAGTGATGATAATCACAGTTATTTTTTGTTCGATGGCTGCCGTCCCGGTTCTTATCGGACTGCTTATTTTCAACAATTCCAAAAAGAAACGCGAGGCGGAATTAATGAAGATTGCTATTGAAAAGGGGTTGCCAATTCCCATTTTCCCGGAGAAGCGTTCTCTTTATGGAACCCTTAAGGCCGGTATGATCTGGATCGCTGTGGGAATCGGTATTATTCTTATGGTAGCTATCGAGGGTGAAGGGCATCTGGAAGGTGTTTCATTTGGTTTTCTGCCGATCCTTATTGGAATTGCTTTGATTATCAGTTGGAAACTCGAAAGTCGCGAGGCCATAAAGGCTACAACAGAACAAATGTAATTGCTATCATCAAAATTTTTGAAAAGAAAAGCGCCGGATTGCCATCAATCCGGCGATTAATTTTTATCTATTTCGAACTATTTCTCGCTCCCGCCGGGAGGGTTGCGACGGTTGCTTCAAGTAGGAATGCCTAACTTGGGTAAAAGGAATTGTGATATTAAAAGCCAAATGCCAACTATGGCGATTATTTCAACTAATTCTTTCATTCAATCTCCTTAAGGACGTTACGGGAGATCACCAGACGCTGGATTTCCGATGTCCCCTCCCCTATCTCGCAAATCTTGAGATCACGATGTAATCGCTCGACAGGGTATTTCTCGCTATAACCATCGGCCCCCAGGATCATCATTGCCTGGTAAGTGACAAAGTTGCCGACTTCAGAGGCGAAAAGCTTGGCCATCGCAGCCTCGGTAGTGAAACGTCGCTTGCCTTCATCCTTTAGAACTGCGGAATGGTAGATTAAGTGCCGGGCGGCCTGAAGCTGGGTGGCCATATCCGCTAATTTGAAGGCTACGGCCTGGAAATCGGCTATCGGTTGACCGAACTGCTGATGATGCTTGGCATATTTGATAGCTACATCATAAGCCCCCTGCGCTATGCCTAAGGCAAGGGCGCCAATCGAAATTCGACCGCCGTCCAGGGTCATCATGAATTGCTTGAATCCGGAGCCGACTTCGCCTAAGAGATCGGAGTCAGGAATAAAGCAATCATCAAAGTGCAGAACCCGGGTGTCTGAAGCGCGAACACCAAGCTTATTTTCCTTCTTGCCGATTGTAAACCCCTTGGCGCCCGATTTTACTACAAACGATGATATGGCATGAGTATCTTTAGCGTGCGTGGTGCGAGCGGTAAATACAATCGTTGAGGCTACTCCGCCATTGGTGATCCAGCATTTAGAGCCATTTACCTTAAAACCGCCATCCACTTTTTCGGCAAATGTTTTAGTTCCACCAGCATCAGAGCCTGCCCCTGGTTCGGTTAGGCCAAATGAAGATAGCTTACCACCAGTTGTAATTTCTGGAAGGAACCGTTTTTTTTGTTCTTCGGTGCCAAACTGATAAATCGGCCAGCAGCCAAGCGAGTTGTGCGCGGCGATAATAATTCCGGCAGAGCCGCAAATACGCGATAGCTCCTCAACCGCGACGATATAGGTTAGAGTATCGACATAGGTTCCGCCATATTTGGCATCAACAACCATTCCCAGAAGCCCTAGCTCATTCATGCGAGAAACTAAGTGCTCTGAAAAATGCTGTTCCTCATCCATTCGAGCAGCTATGGGAGCGATCTCCCCTTCGGCAAACTCCCGGATTTTGGCGCGGAACTTCTCCTGCTTTTCAGTTGTCCACATCCTGATCCTTTCGGACTACTTTTTCCCCAGATTCCTGAAAATAACCATCCTCTGAGCCTCCGATGTTCCCTCGTATATCTCGGTGACTCGCGCGTCGCGGAAATAGCGCTCAACAGGATACTCCTTAACATATCCATAGCCGCCATGGATCTGAACGGCCTGATTGGCCACCCAGTTGGCTGTCTCCGAGGCAGACAATTTGGCCATCGAACAATATTTGGCGGCTTCGCGCCCCATGCGGTCTTTTTTCCAGGCGGC
>DOTU01000311.1 GCA_003520965.1 Candidatus Zixiibacteriota bacterium | reverse complement strand
ATATGTCGCAATCGGTTAAGGTGGGAATGCTTGTCGATGGCACCAACGCCAACTCGGCCTCGATTGCCCTGGGGTACGCCAATGTCATCACCTCGCAGTTCAACCGACGTATAACTGGTTTTGAAAGCCCGATTACAATGCGCCAGAATCTTCTTTATAATCCCGAACAGAGATCGGTCAATTTCACCGTACCTGGCGTTGTTGCCTTGCTTCTAACGTTGATAACAGTAATGCTTACCTCAATGGCCATTGTGCGCGAGCGTGAGATCGGCACCCTTGAGCAGTTGATGGTTACGCCTATTACCACGCCAGCCCTGATTTTAGGTAAAATCATTCCCTTTGCTCTCCTGGGATTCATAGAAATTTCGGTAGCTCTGCTTTTTGGGATAACCTGGTTTGGGATTCCCTTTGCAGGTTCCTGGTGGCTTCTATATGGATTGTCCTTCGTCTATCTTTTCACTACCCTGGGTGTTGGGATGTTTATCTCGACTATCTCCACCAGCCAGCAGCAGGCTATGTTTTTCGCCTGGTTTTTCGCGATCTTTGCCATTATGACTTCGGGTTTTTTCACTCCAATTGCGAATATGCCTCAGTTCATACAGTATCTAACCTACCTGAATCCTCTACGTTATTTTATGAAGATAGTCCGAGCAATTATGATGAAAGGGGCCGGCCTTGACGTGCTCTACCCCGAGGCGCTGGCTATGGTTGCCTTTGGAGTCGTGCTCTTTACCCTTTCATCGCTACGTTTTTCAAAACGAGTGAAATAAGTTGTATCGTATACAATCAGTAAAGTAGGTCAAATCCCTGCCTGCCGGCCGGCAAGTCTTCGAGGATTTGATAATACCGTTAATTTTTAAGACATTGTAGCGCAGGCCCCTGGGACCTGCGGTTATCCCGCTGATTTATTTTAAAAGTAAAAGCTTGCCAATCCTAGTTTCTTTCCCCATCTCCAGTCTGGCAAAATAAATTCCCGATGGAAAGGTACCGGCGTCCCAGACAATGCTGTGTTCTCCAGCTTGCTGAACAACATCGATAAGATTGGCTGTCCGCTGCCCTAATATATTATATATCGACAGCCTGACGGGGCCGTTCTTAGATAGCGCATAGCTTATGATTGTCTGGGCATTGAATGGATTCGGATAGATTGAAGAAAGAGAGAATAACGAAGGGATTGAACCGTCATTATCAGTATTTTCCGTCCCTTGAGTGTATTTAATTGTGTGATAATTAATGCTCCCCGAATAATATGAATGGCCCGTTACAATTATGTCACCAGAGCTGTCTAAAGCGATATCTTCGCCGCTGTCTGTGGTATCAAAATTGCTATTAGAATATTCAGCAACCCATGCCAAATCCCCATTGGTTGAATATTTTACGGTTGCATATTCCCAGCCAATCGTTCCGATGCTATTTTTTGCAGCCGTACCGGTGACATACACATTTCCATAATTATCGACTGCCAGGCCATGAGCGAAATCCGCATAATTTCCCGGGCCATCATATTGTCTTATCCAGGCGGTATCGCCATTTGGAAGATATTTAAGCGTTACGTAATCATCCATCGAATCAACGAAATACTGATTACATCCGATATAAATGTTTCCGTTGCTATCTATATCGAAGTCAATTGGATAAACACTATGACCATTTGAATTAACATATTTCCTGACCCAAACGGTATCTCCGTTAGGATGATATTTCGCTAAAACGCTATAATAATGAGCAGTCGATGAGTTTAAATTCCCCATGACTACAATATCGTTATTCAAATCTAACTTAACTCCTAATGCGCCGCCACCGAATTGAACAGGAAGTAATACCGGATCAGTATATGTGCTTGCCCAAATGGCGTTGCCGTCAAGATCGCATTTTAATATAAGCAATAAATTAAAGCATTCAGCGAAATATGTCGTGCCTGCAATATATAAATAACCGGCGCTATCATAAACAATCCCATCGGCATAATCGCCATTGCCATTCTGATATTCATAATATTTAGCCCACGCCGTATCCCCATCAGGAAAATATTTAATTATCAAGGCATCATAAGTCTCATTAGGCATTACGGCGCCTCCAACCAGATAAACATTACCATCGGTATCAAATGCAATCCCGGATGCCCAGGAAGTGTGGTAACTTCCCATATCCAAAATGCTTGTCCAGGCGCCTTCTCCCGAAGGGAGGTATTTTATCAGCATACAGTTATCGTCAGGCCAATGATGATATATACCGGCTATATAAATATTTCCCCATTCATCAATTTCCATATCCCTGACCTCACACGTAACATCCTCCTCGCTGAATCTTTGAGCCCATAATAATTCGCCTGACGATGAGTATTTTACGGTAGCTATATCAACTGATTGATCAGAGGCGCTGGTGCCGGTAATATATACATTCCCCATTGCATCAATCTTCATAATGTTGGGATTGTCTTCACGATGATCCGGCCCGTCATAAGTAGCCGTCCAGGCTGTGTCTATCTGGGCTAATATGGTTGGACAATAAAACAATATAACGCTAATTATGATTGCAGCTTTCCACATACAGCCTCTTTTTATAAGACAACCCATGATTCCTCCCCGCCCCCAAGTTTCGCCAAAATGAACCAAGAAATAGCTAATTAATAATACGTTTTTATAACAGATTGTTCAATCGATTTAGTTCCAAAATCTTAGGCGGCTTCGCCAAACCCATAATATCCCTTGCCCATCGCCTTAAAATAGCGTAATATCCTCTTGTTCAATTCATTATGGGAAGAAGATATCGTTAGCTTTCGATTTTTCAGATATTTTGGAGGGATTTATGAGAAGATACACCACACAATTTATCATCATTACTGTACTTGCCCTGGCCTGTGCCACCGTGCCAATCACCGGACGAC
>DOTU01000137.1 GCA_003520965.1 Candidatus Zixiibacteriota bacterium | reverse complement strand
AATATTAAATAATACTTGTCAACGCCGCATCCCCGGCGCCCTGTTTATTCTTGCCCATAACGCGGCGCAGACACCCACCATCAAGCCACCCATAAACGCCGGACTGACCTTTTCGCCGGGCATTCCGGTGTTGAAAATCGATGGCGTTAACTCGCTGAAAACGAAAAAGGCCATAAAGAATATCACCGGCATTCTTGTCCAACGAATTACCATGTTCAGAAAGCCCCAGGCTAAAGCCACCTTGGCCCGCGGAAACGAGACTGTGAAATAAGCCAATAAACCGGCGACTGCGGCGCTGGCTCCCACCACCGGCGCGGTGCTATGCGGTAAGAACATATAGTGTGCCAGGAGTCCAGCCAGATGAGAGCCGAAGATTAGCCCCAAAAGCTTCCACCTGCCCAAAAGCCCTTCAAGGTGGTCTCCGAATATCAGAAAAAAATACAGGTTAATAGCCAGATGCAGGTAACCGGCATGCAGAAAAAACGATGTAATAAATGTCAGGCCTCCATGCCGGTACCACAGCTCCGGTATGAATCCCCAGACCAACGTTACAACTTCAAGCCTGCTGTGCAGTATCAGATTAACCAACAAACTTATAAGCGCCAGACCCCAGATCATATATGGTCTGGTATCAATCTCTTCAGCATTTTCCAAAACCGGTAGGCCGAGCATAGAAATATTTCTCTGCCAGGTATTTTCCGGCGGCCCTGTTTCCGCATCCTCTTTCTGAATTCGACGCATCTCCGAGAGCTCGATTTCGGCCAGCGCGGCCTTGGCGGCCTCCGAAAGCTCGCCTTCGTTTTTAGGCTTTGGCGGTAAGGCCTCATGCTCCTTTGGATCGAACCAGACACTCTGGCAAGTCGTGCAGACATCCAATACCAGTACGCCGCCGTTAAGATTGCTCTGAACTTCGGACATTAACCTTCCGCAATGAGGGCATTCGCGCACCTTAGGGGCGTTGGCGGCAACCGCTCCTTTCCAGAGATCGCGCGTGAAATTATTGGAGATATCGAGCTTATGCAACAACCCCAATCCCATGGAGCGCCCCCCGCATTTGGGGCAAGCATAAACCACGCCATGTCCGAGCGATTGGCGGCTGAGTCTGGTTGAGCAGTTGGGGCAGGTTAACATGATTGCCTAGCGTTTTTATCTATGATATCGGTTAAAAAGCACAGGATGTTAAGGCCCTAATATCGCGAGCTTCGTTCAAAGAAATTCGTAATCCCCCAGGATTTAGACTCATGTACTCTATCTCCGAAACGGCGGATGAACCGATCCTCCTCCGGTTTTAGTGGCCCCTCAGCAATTTCAGTCAGGTTCGCTTTTAACTCCTCAATATTGCCGGGGGACATCCAAGTGGCTGTTACGAACTGGTGAGATAGGGGGAATCGATACAAATCGCCGGGACGCGGCAGATTCTCGTTCCAGCTAGATGGTCTCCGCAGAAGCTTGTTCCAACGTGTTGATGTATAAGTAATGACACCGGGCAGCCTTTTGGAGTCGAGCTTGTCGAAAAAATCCTGCTCCAGACCTCTATGCGCAGCATTGTAGCGAAGCATGAAAATATCGAATATGTTCTTTGTGTAAAGCTCATTGGCCATTTTACGATTGTGAGTGGAAAGGCCGATATTATCGCACAGCCCCTCATCTCTTAAGCGAACAAGCTCTTCGATAATCGGCTCCCTAACCCGCGATTCCGATGTGACCCAAAATAACAGAAGGCAGGGGAGTTTCTCAATCTTAAGTGTCTTCAGAAACGTATAGACTTTATCCCGAATCTCTTTCGGCCCGCCTCTGTTCACACCGCTGACAATAAATAGCTCTGATCTTCTCTGGGCGGGAAGTTCGACAATAGACTTGGTCATATTCTTATATGGCGGAACCCACATAAAGAGATTAATGCCGTTATTGAGGCCCCATTTGTAAACGTCATAAGGCGGTTTTCTGAAATGCCCTATACCGCTTCCCGCCAGACCGATTGGAGTGACCATATCCCCCTTTCGGCCTAACGGACGAAGATTGAATCCGCTGAAAATTGGTTTTGATGATATCATTATTTTTTAAAAGTTGAGTTCCCCTAAATCGCCGGTGCGTTCATTCCGATTTGAGTCCATTCCTCTTTTGATGGGCCATAAACACCGGGCACAGCCAAGCCCGCTTGACGCATGAGCACTGTCATCTGTCCCCGATGGTGAATCTCATGGTTAATCAGGGCCGATAAGGTCGCGCCGCGTTTCCATTTCTCGCCATACATATCATCCTCGATAAGCAGGGTATCATCGTTCCAGCTCTTGGTAATCTGCTCCAGGAGTGACGAGGCGGCGATATCGTATGCTTTCTTAATCGCCTCCGCGCTGGCAGGCACCGATGCCGTTTGCTCAGGGCCAACAACATTCAGCCCGGTACGGTCGCACATCTCCGGGATTGTCTGAGTGATATGCCAGGCAATGCGTCCCAAGTCGCGGTGATCGTTGGTGATTTTTTGCCCCAATGATTTGTCTGTCAGGGCATTCATCAGTTTGCGCGTGCAGGACGACTCATACATCCAGGCATTTTTGAAATCTTCGATTTTATGAATCATGGCGGCTCCTTTAGTCACGGTTAAATCTATTTATATTCCTTTTACGAATCGGAAAATGCAATAGACCTATCGAGAATGCAAGTAAAATTGGAAACTACCCTGATTTTGAGTACCGTTTGGGGCTCTAACTTTTTATTTCTCTTGGAAGGGATGGACAATCAAACAATTGCAAATTATCATTAAAACCTCTTTACAATCTAACATTATCGATTATCTTGCGCTTGGGATACCGGGGTTCGTTTGAACCTTTTGCGGGGCAGGGGAGATTTAATGGATAAGCCGCTGTTCGAGAAGTATGCCGAGGATTACGCATGTTCCCGGCCAGGATATCCCAAAGAGATCAAGACATTCCTATTCGATCATTTCTCTATTGATTACTCATCGACCGTGATCGATATCGCCTGCGGTTCGGGTATTTTCACGCAGCTCTTGGCTTGCGAGCATCAAGCTGGCCTGGTTACGGGAATCGACCGCTCCCAACAGCTTCTGGGAGCGGGTATAAGATACTATCGCGATTTTTGTTTTGAGGCGATTTGCGGTTGTGGCGAAACAATGCCGGTCAAATCCAATGTCTGCCAGTTGGTTACTGTGGCCCAGGGGTTTCATTGGCTGCAGCGTCAAAGATCGCTTTCCGAAATCGCCCGGATTCTTCGTCCCGGAGGTGGAATCGCGCTGATCTGGTATCGCCGCAAAGACCTTAAGGAACCTCATCAAGTTTTCATTGAAAACCTGACTCATCAGTATAACCCCAATTATGATTCCGGTATGATGGATTCCGATTATGTGGAAATGCTTCACAACGATGGCCGTTTCGTTGATATTGGCCAAAAACGTTACTACGGCTCTAAAACTTATGATATGGAAACATTTCTTCGCTGGCAGCGTTCCAAGTCGTTTATCGGTGACGCCATGGAGCCCGATATATTGGATGATTTCCTAAGCCAGGTTGAACGCGGGATTTCTCAGTTTTTCCCCGATGGTAATATCTTCGAGGAATTTAAATATGATCTAATCTGGGCTAGAAAACAGTAAAGAGCCATTATTCGAAACGCTATCCCCTGGTTGTTCAAACGCCTACCAATTGAGTCGTAACCGTCTGTTCCGCCTGCCTTTGAATCGATTTGATCGAAAAGCCTCGATAATCAAAAAGCATTGGCGTTTCAAGCGTATCATTTATTATACTCATTCCGTTAAAACCGGCGATTGCATACGTCTCGCCTGATTCAAGGAGATTCATATATGCCGAAAATTGATCTGAAAAAAGAACTTAAAGCGCTCTATTCACCATCTCCTAAGGATGTATCCAAAGTTGATGTGCCTGCGGCCAACTTTTTAATGATCGACGGCATGGGCGATCCAAGCACCTCAAAGGATTTTCAGGATGCTATCGAGGCTCTCTATTCTGTCTCCTATACGCTCAAATTCGCTCTAAAGAAGAATCCCCAAACCGCCGACTTTGATTATGTGGTCATGCCCCTTGAGGCTCTCTGGTGGACCGACGGCCCGGACGGATTCGATATCGAGCATCGCGATATCTGGAAATGGACAGCCATGATCATGCAGCCGCCTCA
>DOTU01000017.1:487-7490 GCA_003520965.1 Candidatus Zixiibacteriota bacterium | reverse complement strand
CAGGAGATAGAGCGAAGGATGATAGCTGAGCTTCATACGGCCAAGAAAAAAGAGCCGGTTAAAGAAGAGAGAAAGCCAATAATCAAGAAGCGCAAGGATCGCCGCAAAAAGAAAAAAGAGAAAGTTGTTGATCTGAAGGCGATCCATGCCAGCTTCAAAAAGACCATGTCAAGTCTCGACGTAACCCGTCGGCGGAAATTCAGGAGGCACGATGAAAAAGGTGAACTGCTTCCTGAGGATTCACAGCCGGCTAATCTGATCAAGGTTACCGAGTTCATGACTGTATCCGAACTTGCGGCCCTGATGAGTGTTCGTCCGGCGCAGGTGGTTGCCAAATGCATGGAAATGGGTATGATGGCCACCATCAACCAAAGACTCGATCTCGATACAATCGGCACGCTGGCTCTGGAGTTCGGTTTTAATATCGAGGAGTCTAAGCCGATTGGAGAAGAGGAGCAGGATTTTGATGATCCGGCTACCTTAAAACCTCGGCCGCCGGTAGTTACGATCATGGGGCATGTCGATCATGGTAAAACGTCGTTATTGGATTATATCAGAAAATCAAACATTATTGCCGGTGAGGCGGGGGGGATTACTCAGCACATTGGCGCTTACGAAGTTCAGCTTCCCGGCGGTAATATCACGTTCCTGGATACTCCCGGTCACCAGGCTTTTTCCTCAATGAGAGCCAGGGGCGCTCTGGTAACCGATATCGTGGTATTGGTGGTTGCGGCAGATGATGCGGTAATGCCGCAAACGGTAGAGGCTATCGATCACGCCCGTGCTGCCGGAGTGCCGATCCTGGTAGCCATCAATAAGATCGATTTGCCAACTGCCAATGTAGAGAAAATTCGCGAGCAACTTGGCAAACACAATCTCCTTCCCGAAGAATGGGGCGGTAAAACTATTATGGTGGAAATCTCCGCCAAGCTTGGTACAGGCGTAGATCGTTTGATGGAGATGATTCTTCTTCAAACGGAGCTTATGGAGCTTAAAGCAAATCCGGACCGTTCCGCTAAAGGCGTAATTATCGAAGCAAAGCTTGACAAAGGCAAAGGGCCAATTTGCACGGTTCTAATCCAAAAAGGTACCCTTCGGGTGGGCGATTCGTTTGTGACAGGTACTCAGTATGGTCGAGTCAGAGCCATGGTTAATGAGCGCGGGAAAATTGTAGATACGGCGCCACCATCAACTCCTGTACTGATCCTGGGAGCCAGCGGTGTACCTCAAGCCGGCGATAGCTTCATAGCGGCAAATGATGAGGGTGAAGCCAGAGTCATCGCCCAAAAGAGACTCCGTCTCAAGCGCGAGAAGGATTTCCGGACCCTGAAGAGACTGACTTTGACCGAGGTTTACGATCGCATAAAAGAGGGCGAGATCAGAGAGCTAAATCTGATCATTAAAGGTGATGTGGATGGTTCGGTTGAGGCGCTCTCCGATACCCTGGCCAGAATTCAGCATAAAGAGGTCAAGGTTAATGTTATTCATAGAAGCGTGGGGGCGATCTCTGAATCGGATGTTCTATTAGCGGCGGCATCGCAGGCAATTATTATCGGGTTCCATGTCAGACCGGAAGCGCGGGCGCTGGAATTAGCATCCAGAGAAAAAGTCGATATTCGACTTTATAAAATTATATACGAGGTCGAAGCTGATATCAAGGCGGCTTTAGAAGGCCTTTTGGCTCCTGAGATTGTTCGCGTTAATCTCGGAGAGGCAGAAGTGAGGCAAGTCTTCAAAATCCCCAAACAGGGAACTATCGCCGGCAGCTATGTTAAATCCGGCATCATCAAACGTAACGCATTGGCTGAAGTTTTTCGCAACGAGATTAAGGTTGCCGAGGGAACTATCAGCTCGCTAAAACGATTCAAAGATGATGTTAAAGAGGTTTCCAGCGGATTCGAATGCGGTATTGGGGTTAGCAACATTAACGATATCCACGAGGGGGATATAATTAAGGTTTATACCCAGGTTGAGGAGGCCCGGAGGCTCGAGCCCGGCGCCAGGTAATAATGGTAATCGGCATATTAACCGTTTCAATATCGATTCCCCAGGCTAATTCCCTCAAGGATAAACGCAGAGTGGTAAAAAGCATCAAGGACAGGCTAAGGAACGGTTTTAACGTTTCGGTCGCCGAAATCGGAGAACAGGATATCTGGCGAACCGCACTACTGGGAATTGCCGTAATTTCGGAAGACGCAACTTATGCCAATGGTGTCCTTTCGCGCGTTCAGGATTTGATTCAGAACAATCGCGATGCCATTATGACCAGTTGCGAATTGGAATGGCGGTAAAGTATGGAATTTTCACGCGTCGATAGATTACAAAGCCAGATTATCAAGGAGATCTCGGACATAGTAGCCAACGAGCTTCGGGATACGCCACCGGCAATGATCACTTTTACCAGGGCGGAGATCAGTCGCGACCTGAAATATGCGAAAGTATACTTTTCCGTATTAGGTAAAGATGACGATATGACCCCCAGCTTCGAATTTCTGAAACGTCATGCTGGGGTTATCAGACATATGGTGGGAAAGAGAATGAGGATAAGATTTACGCCGGAGATCACATTCCATTTCGACACCTCGACCGCGCATGTTATGAGAATAAACGAGATTTTAGAGCAAATCAAACGTGATGAGAAAAAGCCCTGAGATAAACAATATAGTCAAGATTTTGCGGGAAAAAGATCGTTTCCTGATAACATCGCATAAGGACCCCGATGGCGATTCGATCGGCTCCCAGCTTGCTCTTTATCGTGCCTTAAGCGATTCCGGTAAACTTGCACGGGCTGTGAATCAGGGCGCCTTGCCGGAAAAGTATAGCTTTCTAGATCCTCAAGGAATAATAGGTTTCGAAAACGCTCCGTCAATGTTTATACCGGAAGCAGTAATAATACTGGAATGTCCAACTTTGGAGCGAATCGGTTTCGTAAGCGGATTGATTCCTGATTCAGCCGTTGTGGTGAATATTGATCATCATCAGGATAACGATAATTACGGCAGTCTAAATTTCGTAGATATTAAAAGCTGCGCTGTGGGCGAGCTTCTTTATTTTATTTTAGATGAGGGTAAATTTGAAATTACTCCCTTAATCGCGGAAGACCTATACGCCGCCATGATCTGCGATACAGGCAACTTTCGTTTTGCCTCCACAACCGCGAGAGGCATGAGGATCGCAGCCGATCTGGTGGAGCGCGGAGCCAATCCTAAAAATATTTTCGATAATATTTTCGGCAAAGCGTCTCCGGGTACGCTCAGGCTTTTGGGGTTGACCTTGGCCAGCCTAAATGTTGCGGGCAACGGCCTTATCAGCTATATGCAGATAACCCAGGAAAGCGTACGAAAAGCACAGGCAAGGATCGAAGATTCTGAGGGGTTCATCGATTTCTCGCTGGGGGTTGCGGGAGTTCGCCTGGGGATATTGTTTAAAGAAGTCGGGAGCAACGAGGTTAAAATTTCAGTTCGCTCGCAAAATGGGCTTGATGCCGCGGCATTTGCCGGCCGTTTCAATGGCGGCGGTCATACTAATGCCGCCGGTTTTACCATCAAAAGGCCGCTGAAACTGGTCGTTGAAGATGTCCTGGCCAAAGCGACGGAGTTTGTCAATGCCAGATAGAAACGGCATAATGCTTGTGGACAAACCTGCGGGGATGACATCTCACGATGTGGTAAATTATCTCAGGCGGAAACTCGATACCCGGCGAATTGGACATACCGGTATACTCGATCCCAATGCCACCGGCCTTTTAGTTATGCTCCTGGGGCGGGGGACATTGCTATCCAGCCTTTTGATTGGGATGACCAAGCGTTATGCGGCTCGCTTTGAGTTCGGCATGGCGACCGATACTTATGATGCTGACGGTCAAGTTGTGACTCAATCGGATCCCGGTGATTTCTCTCGTGATAAATTCGAAGCGCTGCTCAATGACTATAGAGGAGAAATTGAGCAGAATATACCGCCATTTTCGGCGGCTAAGCGTAACGGGAAAACCTTTCACAAACTGGCTCGCAAGGGAAAGAGCTTCAACCCCGGCATTAAGGTTGTCGAGGTAACCGGTCTTAAGGTAATTGATTACGCCTGGCCGGAAGTTGCCCTGGATATCTCCTGTTCGTCGGGCACATATATTCGAAGCCTGGCACATCAGATGGGGGCAGTGATTGGTTGCGGAGGGTATCTGAAAGCGCTTCGCCGCCTGGAAGTAGGGGCGTTTCGTCTATCGGAAGCCAGCACGCTTGAAGAGATCATAAAATCATCTTCAATTGAGCAGTATATCAGGCCGCTCAAAGAAGCATTACCCAACTGCCCGATGCTCCGTATAAAAGAGGAGTATTTAGGTGCAGTTATTGGAGGCAGGCCCCTGGCTAAAAAGTATTTTACTGAAGGAGATTATGGTGGAGGCGGGGGAGAGCTTTCATTGCTATTAGATGAGGACGAAAAGGTATTGGCGCTGGCTCAACTCAATATGAATTGGCGGTCACTCGAAAAACTTGGTCCGACTCAAATCATGGGCACTTATGTGAGGGTTATCGATGAAGGTCATCTACGGGCTGACTGAACTGGAAGCGGCCCAATTTACCAATACGGCGGTTACTCTTGGCACCTTTGACGGAGTGCATGTCGGTCATCGAAAGATTATTGCCACCTTGCTTGAGGTCAGCCGCGAGCGGAACCTGCATTCGGTGTTGGTCACATTTGATCCTCATCCACAGGTTGTACTTGGAAAACGGGGACCGACTGAGCTTTTGACCACGCTTGAGGAAAAGCTTGAACTCCTGGAAACTTCCGGTATAGAAACGATTGTAATCCTGGATTTTAACCGTCAATTAGCGTCGTTTCCGCCGGAAACTTTTGTCAGAGATATTTTGCTGGATGATATGAATATGAAAGCCCTTGTGATCGGTTATGACCATGCCTTTGGAAAAGACCGTGTCGGGAACAAGGAGCTTTTGAGCAGAATGTCTAAAAACAACGATTTCTATTTTACAGTGGTACCAGAATTTCGTATTAATAATCAGAATGTAAAATCGACGATTATCAGGGAACTCCTTAAAACGGGAGAGTTCGAGTTAGCCAAACGGGCACTCGGTTATAATTACTTTTTGACCGGTAAAATTGTCAAGGGCCACGGTATTGGCAAATCTCTGGGTTATCCGACAGTCAACCTGGCGGTGCCACCGGGAAAGTTATTGCCTAAAGAAGGAGTCTATTCGGCTATAGCGCGATTCGAAGATGGCGCTTACATGGGAATGATTTATATCGGCGCGCGCCTGACATTCAACGATCTGGCGTTGTCGGTTGAGATGAATCTTTTCGAATTTACCGGGCATATTGATTCTGATCATGCTACGGTGGAGCTATTGGATTATATCAGGCCGCCGGAAAAATTCGAGAGTAAAGAAAAATTAATTGAACAGATGAAAAACGATGAGATAGAAATAAAAAAGAGAATGTTGAACAAGGAGGCAGTAAGTTGACATTCACAAAAGAAGAGAAGGAAAAATTGGTCAAGGATTACGGCCTGCATGCGACCGATACCGGGTCAGTGGAAGTGCAAGTAGCCCTTTTAACAGCTCGTATTAACGGGTTGACCGATCATTTTAAGGCTCATGTCAAAGATCATCACTCCCGTATGGGCTTGCTCAAAATGGTTGGGCAACGTCGCAGTCTTCTGGAATATTTGAAGAAGAACGACGTACAAGCCTACAGGGCGTTGATCGACAATCTTAACCTGAGGAAGTAACCTCAGGTATTGGAGGAAACAATTGGAAAAAACAGAATTGCGTTTTGATGATGGCCGCACGTTATCAATAGAAACCGGGCGAGTTGCCAGGCAGGCGGGGGGATCTGTCATGGTTCGTCTAGGTGACACCATAGTTCTAATCGCCGTCACAAGCGCCCCCTCTGCGGTGGAGCGGGATTTTTTCCCACTCACTGTAGATTATAGAGAAAAATCGTATGCCGCTGGAAAGATCCCCGGAGGATTTTTTAAGCGTGAGGGCAGGCCCACCGAGAAAGAAATTCTATCGGCACGTCTGACCGACAGGCCGATTCGTCCGCTATTTCCAGACGGATATACTGATGAGGTCCAGATCATGATCCAGGTCTTATCGTCAGATCAGGAAAACGACGGCGATATCCTGGGAATTATCGGAGCCTCGGCAGCGTTAGCGGTATCGGATATCCCATTCCACAACCTGATTGGGGCTGTGCGTGTAGGCCGAGTCGATGGCCGGTTTATCGCTGACCCGCTGTTCTCCGAGCTTGAAAAATCGGACATGAATATCACTGTCGTCGGAACCAGAGATCATATCATGATGGTCGAGGGAGGCGCTCAAGAAGTATCCGAGAAAGATATGGTGGACGCCCTGGCATTCGGCCATGAGCAGGTTAAAAATGTGGTAGCAACTATCGAGGAGCTTGCAGCCAAAGCCGGTAAGCCCAAAAAAGAAATCACACCGGTACCACTTAATCCTGAAATCGTGCAGGCAGTGAACGAATTAGCGGCGGAGAAAGTTAAAACCGCTAATCGGATCAGAGAGAAGAAAGCACGCGGCGAGGCTATCGAGGCTATCAAGACGGAAATCAAAGAGGCATTAGCAGAACGATTCCCGGAATCGGAAAAAGTGATTGCCAGGGTAATCGATGATATCGAACGTACAGATCTGCGCGAGATGATTCTTTCGGAAAGCATACGCTCCGACGGGCGCGGCTTGACCGACATTAGAGATATTTCGATTGAAATCGGAATCCTGCCACGTACACACGGTTCAGCTATCTTCACCAGAGGACAAACCCAGGCGTTGGTAGTTACCACGTTGGGCACAAAGATGGACGAGCAGCGGATTGACGATCTTTTGGGTGAATCGTTTAAGAGCTACATGCTTCATTATAATTTCCCGTCCTACTCGGTGGGTGAAGTCAGACCGATCAGAGGGCCGGGACGGCGCGAGATCGGACATGGCGCGTTAGCTGAACGAGCGCTCGATCCGGTTATCCCCGCTGA
>DOTU01000017.1:0-138 GCA_003520965.1 Candidatus Zixiibacteriota bacterium | reverse complement strand
CCCTGGCGCTCATGGACGCCGGTGTTCCGATAAAGGCGCCGGTGGCGGGAATCGCCATGGGTTTGGTTATGGAAGGTAACCGTCAAGCTATACTAAGCGATATCCTTGGTGTCGAAGATCATCTTGGTGATATGGATT
>DOTU01000253.1:2783-4491 GCA_003520965.1 Candidatus Zixiibacteriota bacterium | reverse complement strand
AGAAAAATTAACGAGGCAATTATCGATGGCCCGGCCGGCAGGTTCATTCCGATGGATAGCGCAATACCAAGCACGCTTCCGATAAAGCCAATCATCCAGCCAATTGTTAGACGAACCCCTTTGCGTTTTGTAAATAACAGAGCGATGACTGGCGGCACCACCAGAAGTGAGAATACCAACAGCACTCCGGCGATATGCACCGATGATGTCACCACCAGCCCAAATGAAGCGTAGAACAGAAAATCCCACCAGCCAATTGACCAGCCTTCACTAACCGCACCGGCGCGATCCTCGGACAACCGAAAGAAACGTTTTCTCAGGAGATAGTGAAATACCCCTATAACAGAATATAGGATCGCTGTGGAAATGAGATCATCAACGCGAACGGTTAAGAGCGAGCCGGTCAGCATTTGTTCCAATTCCTCTGTTCCGCCGGGGTGACCTGATAGCAGCAGCACTGCCCCGGCCGAAAATCCGGCGTAGATAATGCCGATGAATGCCTCCTGCGGAATCCGATTATCGCGCACGCGGGATATTGAAATCAGGGCTGCTCCTGCGAGCGTAAAGGATAAGCTTATAAAATAGGTTGTCCACGAATGTGTCTCGAAACCCAGAATCATCGCCACAACGGCGCCGAATGCCGCTGCCTGCGCCATTGAGATATCTACGAAGATAACGCCTCGGCTTACTACGTGAAATCCCAGGTATGAATGTATCCCCGCCAATATCAAGGCGGCCAAAAGGGCGAATTGAACGAAAGTGTATGAAAATAGATGAATCATGGGTTACTCCCTGCGGCGGCATTTAGTCTTGCGAGAAGAGTATCAAACAACGCGAAGTAAGTATCCGTGCCGGGAGAGCCGCCCACCATTTGCGGGAGATCTACAACCCTGGCTCCAGTTTCCCGGGCAATAACATTGGGGGCTTTATTTGAAAAATACGGCTCCTTTCCTATTATTTTTATACCGCGTATTTTTATCATATCGATTATTTCGGCAGTATGTGACGCGGTCGGTTCGATCCCTGGCTTGGGCTCGATAAAACCGACAATTTCAATCCCAAAAGCCCGGCTAAAATACGGCCAGGATTCATGGAAAGTAATAATCTGGAGACCTTTAAGTGGTTCAGCCTCTTTTTGCCACTGTGCAAGTTTGCTATTTAGCTGATCTTCAAAACTCTTAAGCCCGGCCTCGTAAGCAGCGGTGTTTGCAGGGTCCGCTTCCACAAGCCCAGCTTCGATATTTCTGGCCATGATCAATCCATCGGCGGGATCGAGTTGGTAATGGGGGTTTCCTTCGGCATGCACGTCACCCATCGACGCGTTAACCTGTCCGCTTGGTTTACCTAAAACCTCAATTCCCTGCGAACAGTCAACAATCTGAATTTTGCTGTTTCGAGAACCGTCAATGATTAGCTGAGCCCAAAAATCGAGACCTAAACCGACCTTGAGATAGACGTCGGCGCGCGATACCATTACCATGTAATTTGGCAAAACCTCGACGAAATGGGCATCAGACCTGCCATCGACTATATATTTAACGCTGATTTTATCGCCACCGATATATTTTGCGATTGAGGCCAGGTCCGATGTGGAAGCCACCACTTTAAGTTCCGCAAGCGCCGAGCGGGCTATAAAACCCAGCATTAGCATTAGTATTACGAATATTTTCTTCATTGTTAACTCCAATTAAAATTGATGCGGTTTGTG
>DOTU01000253.1:0-2433 GCA_003520965.1 Candidatus Zixiibacteriota bacterium | reverse complement strand
CGATAGGTTTCCTCGGCCAATGCAAAACCGGCGAAGACACCATACCCAGTCTGATGAATATCTTTGCTCAAAGGGCTTTGGCTGTAATCAATAAAGGTGCCGATATCAAATCGTCTTTGAAATTGATAATCCATGGACGAGAATGCGCCAAAAGAATTCACTTTCTCAATACTACCGGGATTAAGCGTATCAGGGCTTATTTTTCTGGAATTGAGCAGCCCTTCGGCGACAATAACCAGCGAATGATATTTATCGGGTTTCCACTTATACTTGAAATCGATATCTCCCATTTTTGCCCAGCGTTTATTAAGAAGATCATGCTCCGCGGTAAGTCCGGAGATACCGAATTCGGTTTCTGAGTGTTCCGAAAGAGGCATGAACAATGAAACCCTCATATTACCGGCCAGAGGAGGGGCAAGCTCGGGACTAAAGGTCGAGTTTAAAAATCCGCCTTGTAGAATACTGCCCGATAGATTCATGGCGCTTGTTCCAACCGGTATAAGCGTGGTAATATTCACTCCTTCACCCTTAAATCCTTCCTCGCCGAAAAATTGTTGAAACATGAGCGGCCGCTCAATCCAGGACCAGGCATGAGCGTGCTGAGTATTTAGCTTTCCGAAATCGACCAGGTATTTACCGGCTTTAATTTGCAGGTTCCATGGCAGACCCCGCAAAAGCGTCGCGTACGCTTCCTCGATATCTGCCTCGCCGCTTCCCGAAACGGATAGCACCAAATCCGCCCTGGCATAGGGATTTAAATAGCTTGAAGCAGCCAGCTCCAGTTCTTCAAAACTGAATTGAGGCTGGTTGATACCAAAATCGGGCGTTGCTTGCCAATGAGTATGAAATCTGGTATCGCCGATAAAACTGATATCCGGGTTGACAGTTGTTTGCGAGTATGCTGCGTTCCACCCGGCAGCGATAAGAATAAATACGATTATTTCAAGCGAGAATTTTCGCATAGAATCCTCCAATTAGTATAAGACAATTATAATGACGCGGATAAAACTATCCGCTGAACAATCGGGAGTCTAATTGAAGAGAGGAGGCGCTCTTGAAATTACGGAGGTAAGTTGCCTGCGGGGCAGCTTGTGAATAAATTCAGAACTAATAAAATATGTAAATGTGAGTTTTATCGAAAAAACGATAGCGAGGGAGATCAGGGAAATCGCCAATTGAGCATAGAGAATACAGAGATTGCAGGTTTCATGTCCATACTTATGGAAATGAAAAGCCTCGGCGTAACCGATGGCGAGAATAAGAAGGGAGAGTATTACGCAGAGAAGAAAGTGGCCCCGAAATGGGAGTTTTGTCGGTGGCTTTTTATTCATTTTATTGATATTACCATCAAATTATGCTTAATGCAACCCAAATTAAGCGTACCTAAATATGTTACGTTAAACTCAAACATTGAACAATGGGTTCCTGGACTAACGTCCTCGAACGGAAATTAATCAAGACCAGAGGATCATCATCCCCATCAGCGATTTTACTTCCGGTACATTATTGTTTTCAAAATTATATATAGTTGTAAGCACTTTTTTTATATATTGCTGTTTATGGCACAATTTAAATTACAATCGACATTCCAGCCGCAGGGGGATCAACCTCAGGCTATTGTTCAGCTCACCGAGGGGCTGAAAAGAGGCGATAAATTTCAGACGCTTCTGGGCGTGACGGGTTCGGGCAAAACGTTTACGATGGCTAATGTCATCGCCAATTACGGTAAGCCAACCCTGATTATGTCGCACAACAAAACTCTGGCTGCCCAGCTCTACGGCGAGCTGAAAGGTTTTTTCCCCGAAAACGCGGTCGAGTTTTTTATCAGCTATTACGATTACTATCAACCCGAGGCCTATATTCCCCAATCCGATACTTTCATCGAAAAGGATACATCGGTGAACGACGATATCGATCGGTTGCGTTTGCGGGCAACATCGTCACTATTGGAACGTGAGGACGTAGTCATCGTGGCCTCGGTGTCCTGCATTTACGGCCTGGGATCGCCAATCGACTACAAGAAGATGCTGGTGTTCCTTGAAAAAGGAAAGCATTACGAGCGCGACCGGCTTCTTCATGATCTGATCGATATCCATTATGTGCGCAACGATATCGAGTTCGGACGCGGACATTTCCGGGTCAGGGGAGACGTGGTTGAGGTTCATCCGGCTTATGAGGAAGAAGCGGTCAGGATCGAGTTTTTCGGTGACGAGATTGAGCGCATCACAATCGTAAATCTGGTTGACGGCCATGTCATTGCCCATAAAGATAAGCATGCAATTTATCCGGCCCGCCATTTCGTGACCGAACCTGAGAATCTGATGCGGGCGGTCAAGGAGATCGAGGCCGAACTCGAGGAGCGTCTGATTTTCCTCAAATCAAACGGCAAGCTTTTAGAGGCGCAACGTCTGGAAATGCGCACTCGATACGATA
>DOTU01000208.1 GCA_003520965.1 Candidatus Zixiibacteriota bacterium | reverse complement strand
ATTCGCATCTTCTTCAGGATAGTGACAATATCGATTCCCGTACATCCGCCAAGAGCTACCAGGGTTAATTCCCCGGGCCTGATAGCTGCGTTATCGCCTCCAGCTTCGGGCGGGCCATCAAGCAGAATGCTATGACCTGATGGTGCGTCACCGACGAACCTTAAATTCTCCACCCATTTTACTCGCGCTATTTTATGTTCCATATTTATTCTTTCATCAAATGAATTTCATTTACAATTGATGCATTTATTGAACAAAAATATTCCTGGTTTTAAGAATGCCTTTTATTCTGTTGTGCCCAGCTTTTATTAATATCCTTAAGCACACTATTTACGATTAATATTAAGTGTGATCCCAATTTAAGGTCAAACCTTAATCTTCAACCCGTCTTCGGCCAAGTGAACTTTTACTACCCCATATTTATGCCCAAGCGATAAAATCTGCTCCGACTGCTTGTACATCTTGTCTGTCAGATGTGTTATCACCAGATGCTTGACTCCGTGCGAGCCAACTTCATCCATAAGCCGTTCAAGATCAGCATGCAGCCCTTCGGTAATCAAAAGATCGCAGTTATCCAGCAGATCGGCGTAATCTTCCACCGAGCCAATATCCCCCGAGTAAATTATCTTCTTGTTACCGGTCCTGATCACATACGAGTACGATTGCAGCTTGTTGGAATATTTGCCATTTTCAATATACTGCTTGTAATTTTCCAGATGGCTGTTGGCGCGGGTGTAGACAGTCACATTATCATCTCGGAAAAAAGGATCAGGTTGGATTGCGCTAATCGGTATATCGAATCCCATCTTCTCTTTGAAAAGATAGGTGGCTTGCATGAAACGCTCTAACGGTTCCTTGGCCTCCGATGGCAGATAAATCGGAAGCGGCTCCTTGCGCTTGGCCAAATACATCATCTGGATTTCCATGAAGATGCCTGAGAGATGATCCGGATGTGTATGCGAGATAATCACTGCTGCGATCTTAGAGTGATCTATCTTTTGCCGCTTCATGGCTACCGAGCAACCCTCACCGGCATCGAATTGGTAAAGCTTATCCCCGGCACGCAGAAGATACGAAGAACTGCCTCTCTCCGGCGACGGGTCACCCGCTGCGCTGCCCAGTACTATTATCTCAGCCATATTACCAGATTTCTAAGGGTTCGCCTTAAAGTATTCCACTGTTCGTTCGATTCCCTGATCGAGCGTCACCGATGGCGACCAGCCCAAAAACTTCGTTATCTTCTCATAAGCGATTGAGCTTCTTCTCTGCTCGCCAGGCTTTGGAGCCAGGTTGACACGCTCCTGCGTGGAACCGGCACATTTTTTGATTCTTTCGAAAACCGTATTGATATCGGTTTCGATTCCGGTGCCAACATTGAAAGCCATCGAGCTTTCAAAATTCATGGCCAGTAAGTTTGCCTCGACAACATCGCTAACGAAAACAAAATCGCGCGTCTGCAAACCATCACCGTAAATCACCGCCTTCTCACCCGCGAGAAGCTTCTTACAGAAAATAGCCACCACGCCCGCTTCCCCTTCGGAGTTCTGCCTGGGTCCGTAGACATTGGCATAGCGAAGACTGACATAAGAGAGGCCGTGCTGGAAATTATAGAAATATAAATATTTCTCAAACGCTAACTTGGAAATCCCATAAGGGCTTAACGGATTGGCGGTGTGGCTTTCGGTAGCGGGAAACTCCTCCTGCTCGCCATAGATCGCTCCGCCGGTAGAGGAGAAAATCACTTTCTTGACCTTATTCTTCATGGCCGCCTGAAGAATGTTTATACCACCCAGGATATTCGTCTCGGCGTCAAAAGCCGGATTTTCAACCGACTTTCTAACATCCATCTGCGCTGCTAAGTGGAATAGAATTTGGAATTGACCTTTTTTGAAAACCTCGTCAACTTTGGGGCTGGCGATATCAAGCTCAACAAACTCAGCCTTCGAGGGGATATTCTGGCGCTTTCCGGTGGTCAGATTGTCTAATATTGTAACCCGATGTCCCCTGCCAACCAGGGCCTCGGCCAGATTTGATCCGATGAATCCCGCACCGCCCGTAACAATTATGTTCATCAATTGCCTTTTTTTATAATTTAGTAATCCCGTTTCTTCATCGATAGAAAACCTAATCTAAGAGGGATTATTGTGGTTGTCAAATTTAAAATAGCCATCATCACCAAAGATAGCGTCACCTCAAACATCGGGAACGGTATCGTAGGATCCATCTTGTAGATCGAATACCGCTGTGCCGGAAGAGCCGCAATCACCACCATCAGGCCAACATATATCAAGCTTAACACCGTGGTCAGCATCCCGCCCACCGAGGAAGCTATCTTACCCGGGTTGCGTTCATCAAAGCGAGGATAAATCGCCCCCATCCCCACCGAAAGACTGACCAGCGAAACCGACATTAACAATACCGAGAAAAACGTCAGTATCATTAGTATACCTCGAAGCCCCAGCATGATATTGGAGACAAAAGCCAGCACCTCGGAAATAAGCAGAAAGATTAAGAATGCTGACCAGAACTTTACCCAGAATACCCGCGAAATCCGCATGGGGGACGATACGATTGCCCAAAATGATCTTCCCTCCAGGCTGATATTCGGGAATACGAATCGTACCGAAAGTGTAGCCAGAATAAACCCCGAAAAAGCAAAATTCGTAAAGCCGATAAATGTCTTCCAATACGAGTCTTTAATATCAGTTGGAAAATATTTTAAATTTACCAGATAAATTAATAGCAAGACCAAAAGAACCGTAAACTGTGCCCATTGCGCGGGTTCTCGTGAGAAAATCTTGAGGTCTTTCGATAGCACCGCCCGAAAATCCGCCGGAAGCCAGGTTGGCAATTGGAAAAATGACGACGATCGCCTGCGCTTGACTACTTTTCCCTCGATTGAACCATGATATTCCAGCGACGCCAGCCAGCTGGAGTAGTAAAAACGGTCGGCAATCATGAAAATTAGATTAATTGCCAGCACCGACGTTGATACCAGCGCCAGCATGTAGATTAAAAGGGTGTTGCTTGCTTTAATTGAGATTAATTTTAACGATTCCGAAACCCAGAAACTCGGCAGAAAGGCAAACGATGTTACTCCCATTGAACTCAAGTATCGGTTCAGCACCCGCCAATCAGAGACGGCGTTGAATGCCAGAGATGTCGGCTGCCCAAGTTTAAAATATAAGGCTACCGCCAGAATGAGCAGTGAACCCATTAGAAGTATCAACGTTTTTGGATTGATTTTCCGCGAGGCCAAAAACATAAAGATGGCCAATGTAACCCCAATACA
>DOTU01000351.1:4224-10320 GCA_003520965.1 Candidatus Zixiibacteriota bacterium | reverse complement strand
TCCGCAAACATGCGAGAACCGGATTTCACATCCACCAAAATATCATGTTCCGGCGCTTGTATGACCGGAAAAATCATCACCACGGCGCGGTATACTAATACAAGGGCGCAAACCAGGCCGCAGGTGACAGCAATTTCATAAATCGACGGGATATAGGTTTGGGTTGCATATAGCGGTTTGTAGGCAACCAGAAAAACGTCTATACGGTTTAAGGCCACTCCCAATACAACCATCGCCGACGAAATAAATAGTGCCATCATATTCTCCCGGTTCTTACGGATAGAGAGAATGATGATGGGAATAATTACCCCTATGGAAAGCTCGATGATAAACATCATCGATTGAGTTGAGCCCTCGAGGAGATACGGCCAGGCATCTCTTAAAGTTAAATCCACTATTTTTATAGCCAGATATAGTCCGAGAAATACCGGAATATAAGCAGCGATTCCCGAGAGAACTTCTTTCTCCGGATGTAGCTTAAAGGAGCGTGAGGCCAGAAGCGACTCGAATATCACCATCGGAAAACCCGCGGCGATTGCCGAAAGCAGGAATAGAAGAGGTGAGATTGGAGTGTACCAGAGCGGATGCATTTTAGTGGGCGCGATCAGCATCAAAGTGCCAAGCGATGATTGATGCAAACATGATAGTACCACACCGGCAATAATGAAAACCGAAATAAATCTAACCAGCGTTTTTTCGGATAGATTTATAAGAAGCTCTCCGAGCCTATTGAATCCCCTGAACAGACCGGGTAGCCTTACTCTTCCCTTAAAACGATCTACCACTATCGGGACAAATTCAATATAGAGCACGGTCAGGTAAATCATTACGCAAATACCAACCTCGAAAAGCACCGAGTTTCCCTGCCACATAATCGGGATCATCGGATGCCAGACGTTGTAATAGCGTCCCAGGTCAGCTAAGAGCCCAATGACAACGAAGGTATAGCCCAGCATCGCAGTCAGCAATGCCGGTCTGACAACAGCATGATAGCGCTCGCGGTGGAAGATATGAACCAATGCCGCGCTGGTGAATCCTCCCGCAGCCAGGGCAACGCCTGTAGCTACGTCGATTGATATCCAGATGCCCCAGGGATATTGATTATTAAGATTCGTCGCCGCACCCAACCCGAAAATCAGGCGATACAGATAGGCCATCGCCCCCAAGCCGGCGATGGCAGCCAATGCTTTAGTCCCCGTTGTAAAATATGGTTGCCTTATTGGAGCGGCTGCCTCATGAGCGCTCATCGTGATCGCCATCCTTCTTCTTTAAGGAATGCGTTGCCAAAGCCAATAAGCCATATAGAGCAATGGGAGGCACGAACGATTTGAAAACGCCGTGCTGAATGCTCTCTGTTGTTTCGGGGATCGGACGGGAATCAAGCTTGGGAAGCTCGGTTTGCGAGAAATCAGTGCTGGCCAGATACATCCAACTTGTGCCGCCAACCTCATATTCGCCGTAAACATGGTCGAAGTAACGTTCCGGCATCTGCTTGATCCGCTCGTGGGCCAGCTCCAGAAGTTGGCGACGAGTGCCGAATGTCAGCGCTTCATTGGGGCAGATTTCCACGCAGGCCGGTTTCTTGCCCTCGGAAGTAATGCGCTCAACGCAGAATGTGCATTTACGTACCTGAGGAGTAAGGGCGTTTTTATATTCATAAGCGGGTATTTGAAACGGACAGGCCACCATACAATAACGGCAACCCATACATTTCCAGGCATCGTATGTTACCGGACCCTTTTCGGTTTTGCGGAATGCCCCCACGATACAGGCTGACGCGCAAGCCGGATCGTTGCAATGCATACATTGAACTTTAATATAGCGATGTTTTTCAGGGGCGTTATCGTCAGGATAGATATTGACCATAGTATAGGCAACATCGGTGGGCCGGCGATGGACATTGAATACAGATTTATCATCGAATGCCTTGGTATTCTGCGAAGGAAGCTTGTTGGATTGATTGCAGGCGTATTCGCATTTGCGGCATCCGATGCAATAGGTGGTATCTACGAGGACGCCGAAAGCGTTTTCCAAGGACTCGGGGCCTTTGTGCTCTGAAGCCAGAGCGTCAACGCCTATAAGCGCGGTCGAGGCCACTGCCGTTACTTTAAAGAAATTCCTACGATTCATTGGACCTCGGATATCCCGGGAAATTGCTTATTTATTAGAGTAAAATTCAAATCTTTTTTACTCGTTTCACGGTCATAATTGACCCTCTTCTCAGTAATAGTATCGGTTCCCATTACCCTTTTGTCAAGTGATTAAATTCACAACTAATGATAATTATTACCGATATGGAAACGGGGGTCTGTTATTAAAATAAGGTGTACTATATGTAAATCAGGCGCCCTGGCGCCTGACTTTGTTAGGCCTGCCCAAAAGAGTCAGGCCGCAGGCGGCCTCGCCAACAGCTTCTTTACTCAGCACTCAGCCCTCATTACTCAGTACTAATAGAAAAGGCGGGCCTTTGCAGACCCGCCTCGTTTTCCCATCACCCACAAATCGCGCTAATCAAATCCCATCCACCAAAAGCACATCATCACAAATTTGCTACGCAATTGCGGAGACTCGAAATTATACCAGACCCTGATCCATCATGGCATTGGCAACTTTCAGGAAACCGGCGATGTTGGCGCCGTTCACGTAGTTGATGTAGTTGCCACTCTTACCATGTTCAACGCACTGTTTATGGATCGCCTTCATGATGCCATGAAGTCTCTGGTCGACCTCTTCGCGGGTCCAGGAGAGGCGCAGGCTATTCTGCGACATTTCAAGACCGGAGGTTGACACGCCACCGGCGTTGGCAGCCTTGCCGGGACCGTAAAGAATCTTGTGATCGATGAAGATATTGACGGCATCCGGTGTGGACGGCATGTTGGCGCCCTCACTGACTACAAAGACACCGTTCTTCACCAGGTTATCGGCATCCTGAGCATTTATTTCGTTCTGGGTGGCGCTTGGGAATGCGCACTGAGCCTTGTTGTTCCAAAGCGGGTTGCAGGTAGCTTTGGGATCTACCGGCGTATAAACCGCTGATTTATACTTATTGGCATATTCACTGATTCTGCCGCGCTGTACGTTCTTGAGTTCCATAATGTAAGCGAGTTTTTCGCGATCGATACCAGCCTCATCGAGAATGTAACCGTTGGAATCGGAGCAGGTGATTGGCTTGCCACCGAGATCGAGGATTTTCTCAATTGTATACTGTGTAACGTTACCTGTACCGGAGACGAGGCAGGTTTTGCCCTTCAGGCTATCATTACGGGTAGTTAACATTTCGGCGGCGAAATAGACTGCGCCGTAACCGGTGGCTTCCGGACGAATAAGGCTTCCGCCCCAGGCCAAACCCTTACCGGTGAGAACGCCAACAAACTCGTTACGGAGTTTCTTGTACTGGCCGAACATGAAACCGATCTCGCGGCCACCTACGCCGATATCGCCGGCGGGGACGTCGGTGTCAGCGCCGATGTGGCGGAAGAGCTCGCTCATGAACGATTGGCAAAAGCGCATAACTTCGTTATCGGATTTGCCCTTGGGATCGAAATCTGAACCGCCCTTGCCGCCGCCCATAGGCAAAGTGGTAAGGCTGTTTTTGAAGACTTGCTCGAAGGCCAAGAACTTTAAAATGCCGAGATTAACCGAGGGGTGTAAACGCAATCCGCCTTTATAGGGGCCTATGGCGCTGTTCATCTCAATGCGGAATCCGCGGTTGACTTGAACTTCGCCCTTATCATCCATCCAGGGAACCCTGAACAAGATAACGCGCTCGGGCTCGACAATTCTCTCTAGAATTTTGGCTTTGCGCATTGCCGGATTTTTGTCGATAATCGGCATCAAGGATTCAGCAACCTCTTGAACCGCTTGATGAAATTCCTTTTCGCCTGGGTTCTTGGCGATAAGCTGTTCCATGAACTCTGCGACTCTGCTTGACATCAACATCTCCTTGTATTTGATGTTACGATTGTATATTACTTATGGGAATAATCCTCATAAGACGATTGATACTTCATCAAACGGCGTAAAAATTTAAACATAACTTCGTTCAAATTTTCACAAAACAGGACTCAAAATATGAGCCCAAAGGTATTAGTCAAGAGAAAAATAGATGGTATTTTATTAGATTTCAAAGTTAATACCGGGCACTATCATAGCCCAGGCATTAAGCCGTATATTAATCAATATAACCTGGATTTTCATCGAATTAAACGACCTGTATACGATATTATCTATTAATATTAGTGGCATCGACTTATATTTGTTAATGAGACTAAATGCTTTTATGATTGATGGATATTACTTGGGTTTGATTGAAGCAAACTGCATTGTTTATCTCTTCCCTACTCATTGAAGCAATTGTACGCGCCATCCAATGAAATAGGTTTTATTTTAATAATGGAATAATAGAGCTATTCCACTAATGATTATCCCGGGGATTATATAGGTTCCCGGGAGTTGACTGGAAGTTTATTAAAGAAAATGTTCTAATTATCTTGGGTTAAAAGGGGATCCCGTCCATCGGTGGATTAATATTGAGGTTGGAGGGCAATCAGGGCAAGGAATTGGGGCCACTCCCCCCTTAAAATATCTGACCATATAGGTAACATCAAGCCCCGTGAAAGAACAGGAACCATTGACATCGCCACTTACAAACCAGATGCCATGTGGGGGGCAATCAAGGGAATATGGCGGTTGAGGGCCTCCCTTAAAATACCTGACGGAGTAGGTTACATCCAAACCGGTGAAAGTATTTGAACCATTGACATCACCAACGGTATAGACATTATGTGTTTGAACATTCACATCGAAATATCGGATGATAGAATAACCTGACCAGCCATGCGCGTTGGCAGCCTTGGCATGCCAGAAATAGCGTCCGTTTGCCAGTGAATCAGAATTGGTATATTGCGATGCAAGCAAAGTTGTATCGCTGATAATGGACGGAGAGAAAAGCGAATCCGTATCGATTTGAATCGTGTAGCGGGTTGCGGTGGCCGGATCGTTCCAATCGAAACTAAGGTAGGCGCTTGTGGACACAAGGCCATTGGCTGGCTCAGTCAGAGTTGGAGCATCAGGTACAGGCATCTGGATTGTAAATTGCCAGACCGAACTTCTTGAGGAAAAACCGCTGGTATTAAAGGCAGTCACTCTCCAATAATATGAACCCGCATTAAACGGTGCACTATTTCGATGATTGGAAACGGTCAAACTTGAGTCAATTTCAAAAAGAGTTGTAAAGCTTTCGTTATATGCGATTTCAAAAACATACCCGGTGGCATTGGTAGAGTTGGACCAGTCGAAATTAAAGGCTAACGAATCGTTGAAATTAGAGCCATTAGCTGGAGCGAGAAGCGTTGGCGTGGAGGGCAGCGGTGGCGCTATCTGAATCGTAAACTGCCAAACTGAGCTTCGGCCCGAAAAAATACTGCCATTGCGAGCCGTAACTCTCCAGTAAAAAGTACCGGTATGGAAAGAAGTCGAGTTTCTATAATTGGAGGCGGTTAAACTCGAATCGACCTGGAAATAGCTTGTAAAGTTTTCGTCGTTTGCAATTTCGATCACATAACCGGTTGCGCCCGACGAATTATTCCAATCGAAATTTAGAGCCAGGGAATCGTTAAATATCGAATTATTAGCCGGAGATAGAAGCACAGGTGTACCGGGAGGAGAACTCGTAGGCCGCAAGCGCACATTTGTGGTTGTGGGACCTGAATTATTGACGACAACCCCAGTAATAGTCTTGGTTACATACCCTGTTTTTTGAACTATCAGAGTATAAGTACCGGGATCGATCAGCCGGTTATATCGTCCGCTATTAGCCCTGGTAAGGCGAGGATTGATGTCGACGCTTGTTGCTTGCTGCACAATTACTTCAGCCTCAAGCGGCGTTCCAGTTATGGAATCAGTTACTGCTCCAGTGAGTCGAGCATACCCTGAACGGCGTAGAAGATAATAGATGCCCGCCAAATTGCGCCGGCAAATGCCATCAACCAAGGCTGTATCCTGGATCGTGGTATCCGATACCTCGCAAACAAAAGCTGCGGTCCCAAAATTACCATAGAAATATGTCTTGAAATCACCTTTATTTACCAACGCCCG
>DOTU01000351.1:986-3871 GCA_003520965.1 Candidatus Zixiibacteriota bacterium | reverse complement strand
TTGCCGCCATCGCTTGGATACCAATACCAGTTATAGTATACTTTTTCTGACCTGCCATAAGTAGGCGAATGGTATTCCACCGCAACCAGAGGTTTATATTTTTGGCCAAATACGGCCAGAGCGCGGCATTCGGATTCCGAAAAAGGATATGGCCCTTTGTACATCAAGCTTTCAGGGGTCAGACCGCCGGGAGTCTGGTCTATGCTCCAGCCAAAATCGTAGTTGCGGTTATTGTCGACACCATCATGAAAATCTAGTACGCCATTATGATTATTGTCGGTTTTATTTTTTCTCCAATCCTCGTCGCCTCCCTCAACTACAACATGACCTTCGGGATTTGCAAACGGTACGCAGTAAATTTCATAATTGTTGACATATCTGGTAATTGCCGTATCGCCTGAATTATATTTGGAAACGATATCGTTACAGAAAGCAATTACAATCTCGGGCCCCAGGATTTCGTCGGCATGAACTCCGCCAGTGAATAAAATTGCGGGCTCGTCCTCCTCAACCGTGGCATTATCGGAAATTTTAAACGAGTACATCGTTAAAGAATCACGATTGGAATATCCAATTGAGTCCATGAAACAGACAGACGGGTTGGCTGCCGCCAAAGCTTGTAATTCGGTTATTGTGCCCGCATAGGTATGATATTTGGGCGCAAGAGCCTGAGCATTCATGGCAGTCGCCAACAGCATTAAGAGAACAGTATGAATTACAAGTGAGGTTTTCATAAGATTGACCTGGCCATATTAGTAAATCGACTCGTGCCCCGGCCATTGGAGGGGAAATTTCCTGGTATTTCCTGTTTTTTTATGCCGGAGGTCGGAATCGAACCGACACGGGGTTTAAGCCCCACTGGATTTTGAGTCCAGCGCGTCTGCCAGTTTCACCACTCCGGCATTATTTTCGAAGCTCAAGCATATTATAGTCAAATGTAGAAAGTTGTCAAGGGTAAGAAAACACAGTATATTAATAAATACCTGATGATTAATGGGTAAAACATGGCTAAATGTGTTTTTTCTTTAAATAAACCGTGATTTTGGGGCGATAAATTTTAATCGTAATATGCTTGACTTAAAAGACCGGAAAAGTTATTTTTTTCACAATTGTGTCGGTATAGCGCTGACACGGACAGATATCCGGCCTGAGGCGCTATTTTTTTGGGGTGGACACTTTAGAAAAGGGAACCCCATCGGCGAATTTTCGATGGCGTTACTCTTATAATATATGCAATTTTAACATTTTTGAAGGGAGAAAAATAAATGAGCGACAAAGCCTTTAACCCCTTTGTCATGGCACAGATGCAGTTTGATAAGGCGGCAGAATTCCTCAATCTTGATGAGGGCACCAGGGAGCTGTTGCGTAATCCGATGAGAGAGTACCATTTCAGCATTCCGGTGCATATGGATGACGGCAAGATTAAAATCTTTCGTGGATTCCGTGTCCAGCATAACGATTCCAGGGGGCCGGGAAAAGGCGGTATCCGTTTTCACCCACAAGAAACGGTCGATACGGTCAGGGCCCTATCCATGTGGATGACCTGGAAATGCTCGGTTGTCGATATTCCTCTCGGTGGCAGCAAAGGCGGAGTAATCTGCGATCCACATAACTTGAGCGCCAGGGAGCAGGAGCAGATTTGCCGCGGCTGGATCCGCCAGCTGGCCAGAAATGTCGGACCGAATACCGACGTTCCGGCGCCTGATGTCATGACCAATGCCCAGCACATGCTTTGGATGCTCGACGAGTATGAAACTATTTATGGCGAGAAAATGCCCGGCCTAATCACCGGCAAACCGGTGGGCATGGGAGGCTCGCTCGGTCGAACTGAGGCCACCGGGTATGGAGTTATCTACACTTTGCGCGAGGCCTTGAGAGATATGGGTATCAAGCCCGATCAAACCACCGCCAGCGTACAAGGTTTCGGTAATGTAGCCCAATATGCCATCAGACTCTATCAGCAGATAGGCGGCAAGGTAACTTGCGTTTCCTGCTGGGATCAAAATGATCAGAAATCGTATTCCTTCAAAAAGAGCAGCGGAGTAGATCCTAACGCTTTACTCACGATCACCGATCGTTTTGGCGGTATCGAAAAAACGAAAGCCTCTGATATGGGTTATGAAATCCTTCCCGGTGAAGCTTGGATTGAGCAGGATGTCGATATTCTTATCCCGTCGGCCATTGAAAATCAGATTACAGGCGATAATGTAAACAAGATACATAAGAACGTGAAGATTATAGCCGAAGGCGCCAACGGGCCAACTACTCCCGAGGCCGATAAGGTTATTCACGAGCGCGGTATATTCGTCATACCCGATTTTCTGGCTAACGCCGGCGGAGTCACCTGCAGCTATTTCGAGCAGGTCCAGAGCAACATGAACTACTTCTGGGAAAAAGATGAAGTTTTGGGCAAACTCGACGTTAAGATGACTGCGGCATTCCATGCGGTAAAGGATTTAGCCGACAAGAGAAAACTCTATATGAGGGATGCAGCTTATCTTGTTGCTGTTAGCCGTGTCGCTCAGGCCTGTAAGGACCGCGGTTGGGTATAGAATAGTTATTTACTTTTTAGGGTTCTATTTATCTATTACCGGGGTCCGCTTTGGGACCCCGGTATTGTTTGAAAAGTAATTTTGGAATTTAAAAACTAGGCAGGCCGACTAACGGCTATGTATGTCAGATATATATTGGACGGAGGTTAGTCATTGTCACTCGATAAATTAACCCCATTTGATCGTCGCCTGGTAGATTCAAGCGGCATATTTTCATATATCGGCACCGGCTCAATAGGTGGAAAAGCGCAGGGGTTGGCTTTTATCAAAGACACTCTTCTAAGCCAGGTGAACCAAAAGGAATTTCGCGGTCTTACTCTTGGTATTCCTACC
>DOTU01000351.1:0-638 GCA_003520965.1 Candidatus Zixiibacteriota bacterium | reverse complement strand
GAGCTCGCCCTGCCATTCCTCAGGGCCGACTTGCCCGCAAGTGTCGTAGGAGACCTCTGGTCTTTGAGCCAGAGGATTCATAGTCCACTGGCTATAAGGTCATCCAGCCTTTTTGAGGATGCGATGCATGAGCCGTTTGCCGGCGTTTACGAGACCAAGATGATCCCTAATAATCAGTTTGACGCCGAAGCTCGTTTTCGTTCACTTGTTGAAGCTATTAAATTTGTTTACGCATCGACGTTTTTTAAGGCGGCCAAGGAGTATATCAAAACCACCGGTCAATCGGTTGAAAATGAAAGAATGGCGGTAATCATTCAGGAAATAGTAGGCAACCGTTTTGGCGACCGTTTCTATCCTCATATATCGGGTGTAGCGCGATCTTATAACTTTTACCGCATGGGGAATGCGAAACCTGAGGATGGCGTGGTTAACCTGGCTCTTGGATTAGGCAAAACTGTAGTCGATGGCGGCAAGACCTGGAACTATTCCCCGGCTTACCCTAACGCTATACCTCCATATAAAAACCTGAACGACATGATAAAATCTACGCAAACAGATTTCTGGGCTGTCAATATGGGGAAAACACCGGAATATAATCCGATGAAGGAGACGGAATATCTTATCAATGTCAAACTTCA
>DOTU01000035.1 GCA_003520965.1 Candidatus Zixiibacteriota bacterium | reverse complement strand
GCCATCATGATATTTTCGGTACCGGTGTGGCTTGGCCGGTCGAAAAAGATTTCCGTTCCAATAAGGTCCTTGGCGGTAGCGGTGATATATCCTTTGCTGTCGGTAATTTTCGCGCCTAACTTTTTGAATCCCATAATATGCTGATCGACTGGCCTTGGTCCGAGAACGCATCCTCCGGGAAGAGAGACTCTCGCTTTATGCATCCTACCGAGTAGCGGCCCCATGACCAGAAACGAGGCCCGCATCTTACGCACCAGATCATACGGTGCGATATGGCTTTTAAGATTAGTGGCATCGATACTCATGGCTTTCTCTCTGGGATCGTAAATGATTGTAGCGCCCAATCCTTCGAGTACGCCGCTCATGTTTAAAATATCCGCTAAATTGGGGACATTCTCTAAGAATGTTGTGCCTTTGTCGGCAAGCAGTGATGCTACAATGATCGGCAGCGCCGCGTTTTTAGAGCCCGATACCTTAAGGCTACCCGAGAGCCTTTTTCCACCCTTGACTATGAATTTATCCATTGCGCCTTTCCGTTTCCCGTAAACAGCCTGAGTTTTATACGTTTGAGTGTCGGGGCTTACCCCGACCTAATTTTCGTTTGCGTTGGTAGCCGTAGGTCGGGTTCCGAGTCCCTTTGGGACGAGAAACCCGACAAATCTTTCCCATGAAAAAGACTTTGCTACTCCCTAATCCATTATATTATAATACTTTCGATGGTGCAAGAGCTAAGCAAGCAGGTATATTTTATTTCTGACGCCCACCTGCGGATGGACAGCAAATCTGATTTCGAAGACAGGCTTGTTAAGCTTTTCGATGAAATCAAATCATCCGCCTCGCACCTCTATATCGTCGGAGATCTTTTCGATTTCTGGTTCGAATACAATTTCGCTATCCCCGCCGCTTATCTGAGGATCACATCGGCCCTTCTCGATTTAACTCGCTCCGGAGTCAAGGTCGTTTACATTCCCGGCAATCACGATTTCTGGATGAAAGATTTCTTGCACCGCGAGGCCGGCGTCGAGCTTATCCGTCCCAAGGGAACCGGCAAAGCGGGGGAGGGGATCGAGGTCTCCCATTTCGGTAAGCGCATCTATATCACTCACGGTGACGGACTCCGCCGCGATGACCGGGGTTACCGTTTCATCAAACGGCTTTTCCGAAACCGTTTTTGCATCTGGGCCTATTCGCAGCTTCCGGTCAACCTCGCTTATCGTTTGGCAATGGGCACCTCGCAGGCCTCGCGCGACTATACCACCAACCGCAAAAAGAGCGATCCTTCCGACTACATCGCCTTCGCCCGCAAAAAGGTTGACGATGGCTTCGACGCAGTAGTCATGGGCCATGTGCATTTGCCCCAAATCGAGAATATCGGCAATGGCCTATATATCAACTGCGGCGACCTCTTCGAGCATTTCAGCTATGTAACGCTGGATGAGGGCGGGTTCAGGCTCAGCAAATCGGGGTAATTAATAAATTTTATATAAGGATTGAGTTTCTAATGGATCATCTTCTTATCACTAAACAGGAAATTGCCAATAGCCAATCAACTGAAAACAACGCTAAGAAGTTAATAGATTTATATGAACGTGCATATAATTTATTTAGTGCGGTTATTTGCGAATCTCAAGAAAAGCTTTTAGAAAATATTGATAGCGATTTTCACAAAGTATTTTTAGCAATGTGTATGAAAATTAATAGTGATATTCGCTCAATTATTGCAATAACAAAATACGGTTGGTATGCGACGGCCAACACACTTTTTAGAGATATTAATGATGCTTTATTAAAAATTGCCGTTATTGTAAGATTCCCTGAATCCGCTAAACAAATCATTGAAGGAAAACTAAATTATAAAGGTGTCAATAAAAAAGCTAAACATGCTAAAATAAGCCCGTCAATATTTTCCAGAGAATGGGGATTCCTAAGTAAAATTAAACATGCCGAGGGAGACGAAGTACTATTGGCGTATGGGCGGCATATTAATGGGCAAGTACAATTTCGTTTTATACCTGAAATTAATAATAAGGAAATTGAATATATTTTCACATTTTCAAGCGGCCTTTTATTGGTCTCTGCGGATCATTATAGAAAATTTCATATTGAGAATTATGGAAATAATTTTAGGGTATTCGATTTTAGGAGTGATTTAGATTCTCTTATAAAAGAAGTGAAAACGTTAATGATCGATAATAGCGAAAACAAATAATCCAGCCCCGCGTGCATGGCGTATGTCCTCATGCGCCATGCCCTTTAAAGTAGCGCGGTGCACGAGGCCATTTGGCTCTAAGGAGACGTACACCGCGCACACGCAGTTTCTATGGGTGGCATGCTTTTCCCGTCACAGACGGGATAAGCATGTTTAGCCATCCACATAGAGGCATACCCACTACCCCTCCCAACGCCCATACCAACCGCCTACCACCCACCCTGCAACATCTTCTGAAGCCATAAAATTATTATCAAGTGCTATGGCCATTACCGATTGTGACCTACCCGCCCATTTTGTGTAGCGGCACGGCTCGCCGTGCCGAACTGTTTTCTATTTTTAAGCCGGGAATAAACCATTTGACTCCCCCATACGCGAAACTATATTGAGCACTTACTTTAAAGGAGGACGATGGAACCGGTTGTCGATCTAAATCTGGCCAAAGAGCATGGGCTTAACGAGGAAGAATACGCCCGCATATTGCAGATTCTCGGGCGCACCCCCACCTACACCGAGCTGGGGATATTCTCCGTGATGTGGTCGGAGCATTGCTCATATAAAAATTCGATAGTACTGCTTAAAACCTTGCCTCGCGAGGGCGCCGCCCTGTTAGCCAAAACCGGCGAGGAGAACGCCGGAGCGATCGATATCGGCGACGGGCTGGCGGTGGTCTTCAAGATCGAATCGCACAATCACCCGTCAGCGGTGGAGCCATACCAGGGCGCCGCTACGGGAGTCGGTGGAATCCTGCGAGATATCTTCACGATGGGCGCCAGGCCGATTGCGGTGCTGAACTCGCTTCGTTTCGGCTCGCTCGAAAATCCTCGTGTACGTTATCTTTTCGACGGTGTCGTGCGCGGCGTGGGCGATTATGGCAACTGTTTCGGCGTCCCCGATATCGGCGGCGAGATCTATTTCGAGGATTCCTACACCGGCAACCCCCTTGTTAATCCGATGGCTGTAGGGATCGCCAAGCATTCTGAGCTAATCTCGGCCACCAGCAGGGGCGAGGGCAATATCGTACTCATAGTTGGCTCCTCCACCGGAAGGGATGGCATCCACGGAGCGACATT
>DOTU01000366.1:1573-5480 GCA_003520965.1 Candidatus Zixiibacteriota bacterium | reverse complement strand
ACCCATGACCTTGAATTTGACTCACTCGGCAAGGATACATATCGCCATCGAATTGCCGGTTCAAGGCTTACACTGATCAAGTCGAAAAAGCAGGTCGCCATCTTCTCCGATCTGGCTTATTTCGATGATGAGCAGATCCGGCTAATATTTCAGAAATGTGATTTTGTATTTATTGAAGGTGATAGCATTTCTCAGAATCCGAAGATATACGTTGTCGATAAAAGAGAGCCACGCGCGGATATCGCGGGCGAGATTATCGCCATCTGGGGAATCCAGCAGAATCAAAGCGATATGCCTCATTTCGATAAAGAACAGATTAAGGAGTTGTGCGATTTTTTAGTCAATAAATATCAAAACAGGCGGTGAGTATGAGTACGGAACAAATATTTAAAGCAGAGCTGAGTGTGAACGGTAAAAGCATTCAGATGAACGAGTTTGTGCATAAGATTGTGGGGAATCTTGTACTGGCGATTTTACGATCAATCAAGCTTGACGAGGAACCCAAAAGCGCTACGATAAATTTGAAAGTTGAATAAGCTTTGGCGACCTGTTAAAGTGCCGTTAAGAAGAAAGTGGAATGCAGCTTTTGCGGCGATTATCGGCAGCGGCTTGATAATATTCGGTAATCAGCGAGGCGATTAGTTCCTTAACGGAAATTATCTTGTTTTCTCTGAAAATGTAGGCGCCGTCAAAAGCGAAACCTGTATTATGATATGTATATACAATTCAGCTATGTAGTTATCAACTTCATGTCTCGATTAGTAGAATAAACATACACGTTTAGGCGGCTGGTCAAGATAGGGCTTGTAAAATTAGCCTAAAGTCATTATATTGAAGCAAGTTTGAACTGGCCCGGGCGGCATAATGTCGAACCGGGTTTTCTTTTACATGATCCTCCCTTCAACCATTTGTAAGCGGACTATTATGTAGAAACAAAGTCGACGGAGAGTTATCCGTCTTTTGAGAGGTTTATTTATTTAATGACAGATGTTAAGCATATTCGAAATGTAGCTATTATTGCGCATATTGATCATGGCAAAACTACCCTGATCGATTCCGTTTTTCGCGCCACCCGGACTTTTCGCGATAACCAGCAGATGGCCGAACGTCTGATGGATAACAATGATCTGGAACGGGAACGGGGGATCACGATCCGAGCCAAGCATTGTACGGTCAGCTGGAATGAGTACCTGATTAATATTATCGATACTCCAGGGCACGCCGATTTTTCCGGAGAAGTGGAACGAGTGTTGTCGATGGTCGATTCGGTTTTGCTATTAGTCGACGCTAATGAAGGTCCGATGCCTCAGACGCGATACGTATTGATGCGCGCGCTGCGTTTGGGCTTGTGCCCCATAGTAATCATTAATAAGGTTGATCGCCCGCAAGCTCGGCCAGATTACGCATTAAATAAAACTTTTGACCTCTTTATCGATTTGGGGGCCAGCGATAAGCAAGCGCATTTTCCTGTTCTGTTCGGTTCCGGGCTGGACGGCTGGTTTGTCAGAGACTTGGACAAAGAACCGCATGAGGGAATGGATGCTCTGTTTGAGACCCTGATAGAAAAAGTACCTCCTCCAAAAGTTGATCAGGACGGCCCGTTTGTGATGCAGGTTAGCACGTTAGCCTGGAGCGATTATATCGGGCAAATAGGGTGCGGGCGCGTATTGAGCGGTTCGCTTAAAGAAGGCGATGAGTTCACGAGATTTGTAATGCGCTGGAAAGAGCCTCAGGGTGACGGTTTCGAATTGGTTAAATCATCAAAAGAGCGGGGCGTTCATCTTTGGGTAACGCGCGGATTGAAGCGAACCGAGGTTGACCAAATCAGCGCTGGTGATATTGTTTGGCTGGCAGGTCCGAGCGAGATCGGCATAGGCGATACCTTTTCGACAAGTGAAGACCCAACATCAGCCCTAAAGCCGTTGGATATCGAAGAACCAACGGTTTCAATGTTTTTTCTGATCAACACCGGTCCATTCTCCGGCGGCGAGGGTACCGCCATTACGCTTCGGCAATTGAAGGAACGCCTGGTACGAGAACTGCGCGTTAATGTGGCCCTGCGCATGGAAGATCAGGGTCAATCAGACGGTGTAAAGGTATCGGGCCGTGGTGAGTTGCATCTGGCTATCTTAATCGAGGAAATGAGGCGCGAAGGACTGGAGTTCTGTGTCTCCCGTCCGGAGGTGATTACTCATCAGGATAGCGATGGCAATCTCTTTGAGCCGATCGAGCAATTGATCATGGATGTCCCTGAGGAATACCAGGGGGTCATCATCGAAAAGCTGGCCAAGCGCAAAGGTGAACTAAAGACTATCGAAAACGCCGGCACTAATGTGATCAGAATAGAGTTTGAGATACCGACCCGCGGCTTGATAGGTTACCGATCAGAATTTTTAACAGACACTCGTGGCCTGGGGATAATGTCATCTCGTTTTGTCGGGTATGGCAGTTGGCGGGGAGAGATTAATTTGCGCAACCGAGGTTCGGTAATCAGCATGGATACTGGACAAACAACTGCTTACGCTATCGAGGGGCTTCAGGAGCGGACAGTCATTTTTATAGATCCGGGTGAAAAGGTGTATACCGGCCAGATCGTTGGTGAAAACTCCAGGCCGCACGATTTTACCTGTAACCCCACCAAACGCAAAAACCTGACCAATCACAGGTCGTCGACAAAAGATATTGCGGTCACCCTGGATGTGCCACGCAAGATGTCTTTGGAGCAGGCAATCGAGTGGATTGGGCCAGACGAATTGGTCGAGGTAACCCCGAAATCAATTCGCATGCGCAAAGCAATACTTAATTCAGATGAGCGAAGACGCTCACAAAAGACTCAGAATGGTCCCAAACAGGGAGTTGGCGCCATTCTATTACCATTAACAATTTTCAAGACTTCCTAAGATTAATCAAGAGAGGATTAATAAATTAAAACCGTGTTTAACAAATTACGAAAAACATTTACGCCAAATTTCGATAAAACATCCGAAATAAATTCCACGCCCTCACAGAGCGGATTCGATGGCCTGGACATTTCGCCGGATTTGATTCAAGTAATCAAAAACCTAAAATTCACCGAGCCTACTCCTGTACAAAAACAGGCTATACCATATGGAATAGAAGGCCGGGATTTGATCGCCATCGCCCAAACAGGAACAGGCAAAACGCTCGCGTTCGGTATCCCGATAGTTCAGAGACTAAACCAGCGCAAAGGCAAACGCGCTCTTATAGTAGTCCCGACACGTGAATTGGCCCTTCAGGTTAACGCCTCCATGCTGCCTATCTGCCGGGTGCACAATATGCGGACTGCGGTGATAATAGGCGGATTATCGATGGAGCCTCAGTACCGCACGCTAAGGCAGAATCCCCATATTATTATCGCTACGCCCGGACGCTTGATAGATCATCTTAATCGGAAAACGATTAATCTTTTCGATACCGAAATTCTGGTTTTAGATGAAGCCGATAGAATGCTCGATATGGGCTTTGCGCCGGCTATTAACAGAATCATTACCTCCCTTCCGCAGGAACGGCAAACGATGCTGTTTTCGGCAACTATGCCAAGCGAGATAATGACTCTGGCCCGAAACTACATGGATGATCCGATTTTCGTCGAGATCGCCCGGTCAGGAGCGGCGCCGGAGGAAATCAGTCATGAGATATTCTTTGTCGACAAAGCGGATAAGATCAGGCTTCTTGAGCTTAAGCTCAGAGAGCGCAATGGTCCGGTGCTGATATTCACCAGGACCAAACATGGGGCCAAGAAGTTAGCCCACGCAGTCAGAGAAATGGGACATGCAGCGTCCGAGATTCATTCCAATCGCAGCCTGGGTCAGAGATCAAGCGCGTTGGAAGGTTTCAAAAACGGTAAGTACCGTATTTTGGTAGCGACCGATATCGCCGCGCGCGG
>DOTU01000366.1:995-1228 GCA_003520965.1 Candidatus Zixiibacteriota bacterium | reverse complement strand
ATTGGCCGCACCGGCCGAGCCGGACGAGATGGGCATGCAATATCTTTTGCTACTTTCGATCAGGAAAAAGAGATTACCGATATCGAGAGGTTGATGAAAATTGCGCTGCCGGTTTCGGCATTGCCGTTTGCCCCCTCAGGCCGCTTTCAACCACGACCGGAAGGGACTCCTCAAAAAGCGCGTTCGAGGTCTCGGCAGCGGACTCCTAAAATGAGCTCTCCGCAACAAACACC
>DOTU01000366.1:0-659 GCA_003520965.1 Candidatus Zixiibacteriota bacterium | reverse complement strand
AGAGGCGCTTAGATATGGGCGCCTTTTTTATTCGAAAAAAATTCTTTAAAGAGATGTGCAACGGGAATTAGTTCTGTACAATAAAATAGAGGGCAGGAGAGAAACTGCCCTCTGATGTCATCCTGCGAAGGTGCTTAGAACTGTACTGCTCTAAGCTTGACATCCGGTCGAGAAGGGTGATTTGCATTCAATATTACGATAATGCTCATTTAGTTTCTGATGCACCGGCCAATTTGATTTTTGCCCAAATCTTAATGGGTTTTGACGTGCTTTCGTTTCCCGGTCCATTGGGGCGTCCGCCTCTACCGCCGCCGGGAGGTCCTCCCATACCGCCCCCACCTCCAAAGCCGCCGCCTTCAGGTCTGTCGCCACCAGGGCCCATTCCTCCACCTCCGCCGGGACCCCCACCCAGACCTCCAGACTCGCCATTCGGCCCCCCCTGGCGACTGGGCTGTTCCATTTTAGCGCCAGCCTCGATACCTATGCCGATAATTTTAACGGCATCGGCGGAAATTGCATACGGCGTAGCATTCGATTCCTTAAGGGGTATGATAAATTCAAATCCGGCTGGACCTTCACCGCTGCTACGGACAGCCCACAAGCCGAGATCGTTTTTTACCGGTATTTTAACTCGATTGTTTTCGGAGGGGCCGATAATT
>DOTU01000065.1:758-10774 GCA_003520965.1 Candidatus Zixiibacteriota bacterium | reverse complement strand
AATCTTCTATATTTGGCTTTTATAATCAATTTAAAGCTAAGCAGGTAAATTGTGTCAACCGAAGTCAAAAGTATCGCAATAATCATCCATGATCATTAACGAAATGCTGTTCAATTATCCGTACGGCAGTTGAGACGCCATCCTCCTTCGCTATTTTTTTTCCTAAAGCCTCGGCGTTTACAGTTAATTCGGGTCGGGAAAGAACATAAATGATAGCATCTGCAAGAGATTTGTATGTCAGGGATTTGCGCTGCAGTGTCTTACCCGCAACACCGAGTCGCCGGAGTTCGGAACCCCAGAAGATCTGGTCTGCTATATGCGCCACAACCACCGATGGTCGTCCCGCCAACAAGCTTGATTGTGTTGTTCCCGCACCGCCATGATGAACAACGGCAGCGCAACGGGGAAACACTGTGGCGTATGGCGAGCGGCTCACATAAAAAATATTATCGTTCGATAACGGGTCGATTTTAATATTGGCAGATATCTGAATTATCGCTCTACAATTAACCCGGCTAATTGCATCTTGCCAGATATTCATCAGTTTTTGAGTTTCGCTTTCGTCGGAGATCATCATACTTCCAAATGTGAAGTAGACAGGTGGTGTCCCCTTGTCGATAAATTCTTTCAAGCCCATGGGCCACTCATCGCTCGATTTTTCATTCGGAAGATTGAAGAATCCGCAGACATGGTGTTGCTTTTCCCAGTCCGATGGACGGTGGCATATAGTTGGACTTACTGCCAGAAGGTTCAGGCGTTTCGAAGCCCAGGACGCAGACATGACATCGGTACGGGGCTTTAATCCTTCGCGAATGCGCAGATTATTAACTCGGGGCAGGAATATCCGGTTAATTATCTTGCCTACCAGTTTCCATCCGAGTGGATAAAACCATCGTCCCAAATCAGGCAAGCCAGGAGGACATATAAAGCGCGATGGAATGCAATTGTGGACGATATTGACTGTCGCCATTGGCACCCTTGCTTTTTCGGCTGCCACCGCGAGCGGAAAAACGAAAAAATGCCCAACGACAAGTTCGTTTTCGGCGCACAACTCCCGAGCGGCCTCATACATAGACTCAGTCACCGGATCGAAACCGCTGGACAGTATTATATCAATTTGCCTTAGCGGATTTCCGGCATCAATAATTGATTTCCACAACTTTGCCAGTTCTCGCGGTTCGAATCCCGGCGGACCAGGTAATGCTTTCAAGGCAAAGCCATATCGATCGGCTATATCCGAATAATCTCTCCCGGCATTATCTGTAATTACCAGCGTGACTTTATGGCCGGCTCGGCTTAGCCCGGCAGCCAGCGACGTGAAAATCCTGATATCTCCTTCGCTTCCCCAGGATTGTAGCCCAATCTTCATTTCTTATTCACTTGCCGATGAATATTTACTTGGTTTCATCAATTACGATCGAAATGCGGAAGATGATCAGGGATGGGAATTGAAATCTCCGCATACCCTTGAAATACCCCCTCTTTAAAAAGAGGAATTTGGTGGATGATCTTCTTTTGCCCGTTCTTCCTGATGGTGTAATGATTGGGCTGCCGCGTCTTATACATCGAGGCCAGCTTGGTACGCGATGGTTCAGGATGGCATGTTAGGACGTTGCTACCGACCAGCTTGCTTCCGCCATCAGCGGCGAAGGTGGCGCTCGAAGTGAGGTTCATTTCGGTGATAATGCCACTGGCATCGGTGACCGTGATTGCTATGGCAGCATGATTAATCCAATTATCTGTAGTCATTGTGGTTCTCCCGCTTATTTCTTTTACAGGGAAATATATGTGAATTTCCTACATAGCGCGATGGAAAATAAATGTAAAAAACTATATCGCTTTTTAGATAAAATACTGGAATGGGAGGTGTCTATCTCCATTTTCATTATACTGGATATAGACTTAGGTAAACTTGAGACTAAATCGTAACGAATTTTCGGGACAATATTTAACAAAAAACCATAAAATTAACCTATATCAAAGCTTATCGAAAATCATTAATATCAACATCTTCCAGATTGAAAAAAATATCTATACTTATACTCAAGAAGGTAATCGAAAAATAGCCTGGGTATCTTCGTTACTTTAAATTGCTAAATTGTAAAATAACGCAAAATTTGAGATTACTGAATTCGCCGGGACAAAACGGGACAACACCGGAAAAGACGACAAGGAATAAGTCTTACCCTTTTGCTCCTTAGTGTTTGATATGTCCCGTTTTGGGGGATTACATCTGGCTTATAATCTGAAGGTCATGGGTTCAAATCCCGGCCCCGATATGAATAAGCCCTTGAATCATAACCGATTCAAGGTGTCACGGGTTTAAATTTGACAATATTTTCAAAATAATTAATTTTAATCAGCCATCGGGCAAGGAACCCACGGGATACTACCAGTTTTACCAAACACTAACATTGTACAAACAGGGTTAGTAATATCACTAAATCCTGCTCCTGATCTGCCAGACTTAATTTCTCAATTCTATTTTTTCAAAATTCTTAATCATGGATAATTATTATCCGGAACTATCGTTCCCGGTAGTTTAGTTTTCTTACGAAATGTTGATAATTAATATGACTCGCAAGACATAAAAATCTCGGGGATAACAAGGACTTAAGCGGGCTTTAGTGCGTCTTTAAACCCCATTGAGAAAACCGGATATCATTAATAATATAGATACTGTTGTTATGTTATCAAATAATATCCCGGTAACTTGCGAAAGAAATTCCTGAGGTTATTGGAATTAATTTTGAGGAGAATGGCTAATGGCAAAAAGAATGATATTCACGCTAATAATTATTGCGGCTGTTGTAAGCGCTCTTGGATTTATAAAATACTCCCAGATCAAAGCCGCAATCGCTCAGGGATCGGCTTATAAACCTCCCCCCGAAGCGGTAACTACGATTGTTGCCGTACAGAATGATTGGCAAAAAGCGCTAAATTCTATTGGCACGGTAACAGCGGCACAGGGGGTTGTCGTTAGCGCCGATCTGCCCGGTATCGTGACAAAAATAAATTTTGAATCCGGGGAAAAAGTAACGGCAGGCGAAATTTTGGTTAATCTCGATATCAAACAAGAGGAGGCTGAATTATCCGGAGCGGAAGCCCAGAAACGCCTTGCACATATCAGTCTCGACCGGACCAACAACTTACATATCGATAAGGCAATCTCACAGGCAGACCTTGACCAGGCTGAAGCGCAGGCCGCTCAGGCCGATGCCGGCGTAAACCAGATAACAGCCATAATCGAGCGCAAGACAATCCGGGCGCCTTTCAGCGGAATTCTGGGTATTCGGCAAATTAATCTGGGCCAATACGTTAATTCGGGGGATTCAATTGTGCAATTACAATCGCTGGACCCAGTTTATGTTGATTTTTCCATACCCCAGCAGGAAATGGCTTATATCAATGTTGGCGACGAGCTTGAAGTTTCAATAGAAGATACTCCGACACCGGTTGGTAAAGGTAAAATAACCGCAATCAATTCGGTTATCGATAAATCCACCCGGAATATCAATATCCGTGCGACCTTTCCTAATAAGGATGGCAGGCTGTATCCCGGAATGTACGTTCAGGTCAGCGTATTTTTAAGAGAAAGCAGTCCGGTTGTCGCTGTGCCCGCTTCATCCATATACTATACGCCATACGGCGATTTTGTATATGTCGTTGATAGCATACAAGGACCTACAGGTGGGGCCTATAAGGGGGTAAAGCAGCAATTAGTCAAGCTTGGTGATGCTCGCGGGGATCTGGTTTCAATTCTGGATGGTGTCAAACCGGGGGAAGAGGTAGTTACATCAGGAGTTTTCAAATTGCGAAGCGGGACAGCCGTGGTCGTCAATAATGAAATTCAGCCATCCAATAATCTTGCGCCGAAACCGGAGGATAACTGATGAAGCTCACCGATTTATTCATCCGCCGACCGGTTCTGGCAATAGTTATAAGCCTGGTGATTCTGATTGCCGGGATTCAATCAATCAGATCCCTAAATGTCAGACAGTATCCGCGCAGCGACATCGCAGTTATTTCGGTAACTACGGCCTATATTGGCGCCAATGCAGATTTGGTGCGCGGGTTTATCACTACGCCCTTGGAGCGTGCCATTGCCAACATGGATGGAATCGATTACATCGAGTCATCAAGCTCGCAAAGCATGAGCACCATCACCGTGCATCTTAAATTAAACTTTGATACCAATGCCGCGCTAACGCAGATTCAAGCCAAGGTCGCCCAGGTACGCAACGATCTTCCGCCTGATGCGCAAGCCCCCATAATTGAACTGCAAACATCAGAACATCAGTTCGCCGCGATGTATGTTGGCTTTGCCTCAAATACATTCGATCAAAACCAGATTACGGAATACCTTACCCGTGTTGTGCAGCCAAAGCTCTCCGCGGTCAGCGGCGTACAAAGGGCTGATATTCTTGGCGGGCGTACTTTTGCTATGCGGGTTTGGCTCAAACCTGATAAGATGGCAGCTTTGAATATCTCTCCGTCGCAGGTACAGGATGTGCTGGCGAGAAATAATTATCTTTCGGCTCTCGGATCGACTAAGGGTTCAATGGTTTCGGTGAACCTCGTAGCCAATACCAACCTCCAGACACCTGAGGAATTCCGACAGATGGTGGTCAAGCAGGACGGCGGGTCCGTAGTCCGTTTAGGAGAAATCGCTGATGTGGTGCTCGGAGCCGAAAACTATGATCAGGATGTCAGATTCAACGGACAGAGCGCAACCTTCATGGGCATCTGGGTACTTCCCACCTCCAATACGCTTGATGTTATCAAACGGGTCAGATCAATCATTCCGGAGATTGAATCGCAACTCCCGAATGGGATGACCATGGGTGTCCCTTATGATTCAACAGAATATATTAAAGACGCTATCGGGGAAGTGATTAAAACCCTATCGGAGACCCTTCTCATAGTGATATTGATTATTTTCCTTTTTTTGGGATCGGTACGCGGCATGATAATTCCCGTGGTGGCAATTCCAATTTCATTGATTGGCGCTGTCTTTTTAATGTTCCTGGCTGGTTTTTCAATAAATTTACTGACTCTGTTGGCGATTGTTCTCTCGGTCGGGTTGGTAGTTGATGATGCTATAGTAATGGTTGAGAATATAGAACGGCATATTCACCTGGGAGAGCGGCCGTTACAAGCGTCGATAAATGCCGCCCGTGAGCTGGTCGGGCCGATCATCGCCATGACTATAACCCTGGCTGCGGTATATACGCCGATTGGAATTCAAGGCGGTTTGACGGGTTCGCTTTTTCGCGAGTTTGCTTTTACCCTGGCGGGGGCGGTCCTCATATCAGGCATTGTAGCACTGACCTTATCGCCAATGATGGGTTCCAAATTCCTTCGCGCAGGGGATACCCAACGCGGATTCGGAGGAATGATTAACAGACACTTTAATATTGTTCGCGATAAGTATATGAGCTTGCTCTCAAACATCCTTAAATATCGTCCCGTTGTCTATGTTCTTTGGATTTTTGTTGCGGTTTTAATGGTGCCTTTTTATATTTTTTCGCAGAAAGAACTGGCGCCCGACGAGGACCAGGGCGTTGTATTTGGGATCGTTCAGGCGGCTCCGAATTCAACTCTTGATCAAACAAAGCTATACACTGAAAAAGTCAACCAAGCTTATCAATCATTACCCGAATATAAGAATACTTTCCAGATAACATTTCCCACCGGCGGTTTCAATGGGCTGGTTACCGTTCCGTGGAGTCAACGGAAAAAGAATACAAAAGAAATTCAACTTGATCTGGCTCGGGGAGTCTCGAAGATTCCCGGAGTTCGAGTAATAAATTTGATTCCGCCTGCGCTTCCCGGGGGAGGGGATTTCCCCGTTGATTTCGTGATTGCATCAACCGCTGAACCCGAGCAGCTCATACAATTTGCCAATCAACTTGTTATGAAAGCTTATGGCAGTGGAATGTTCATGTACGCCGATGCCGACCTTAAATTCGATCAGCCGCAAACCGAAGTTGTTTTCGATCGTGATAAGATGCGTTCGCTGGGTGTGGATATGAGCCAGGCCGGACGAGATCTTTCCACACTTCTTAGCGGAAATTTTGTCAACCGCTTCAGTATTCAGGGCCGCAGCTACAAGGTGATTCCGCAGATTACCAGAAGCCGACGTTTGACTCCCGAACAACTCGAGGAAATTTATGTAACCGGGCCGGGGAGGCTGGTCCCGCTTTCTACTTTTGCCACCCTTCAATCATCTACGCAGCCACGGGAACTCAAGCGATTCCAGCAGCTCAATGCCGTGCGTATTCAGGGGGTAATCCCGCCGGGAGTTTCATTGGACCAGGCCCTGAAATTTCTCGAGGGTCGGGCAAAACAGATATTACCGCGCGGTTATACCCTGGATTACGCCGGCCAATCGCGCCAATTACGAGTCGAGGGGAGTAAATTCCTCGGCATATTTTTATTGTCTGCCATACTTATCTTTCTCGTACTTGCCGCTCAATTTGAGAGTTTTCGCGATCCCTTCGTCATCCTCGCCGGATCGGTTCCCCTGGCGATATCCGGCGCATTGATGTTTTCGTTTCTTGGATTGACCACCCTTAATATTTACAGCCAGGTTGGACTGATAACCTTGGTGGGGTTGGTATCGAAAAACGGAATATTAATTGTGCAGTTTGCAAATCAAATGCAAACTACCGGAATGGATAAACTGCATGCGGTTATTGAAGCCGCTGGTACAAGGCTACGGCCGATTTTAATGACCACGGCAGCGACTGTGGTAGGTCATTTACCGCTTGTATTCGCCCACGGTCCTGGGGCCGGCGCTCGAAACAGCATCGGAATCACACTTGTCAGCGGGATGATTATCGGCACGGCCTTTACCCTCTTTGTTGTGCCCGCAATCTATATGCTTGTTGCCGGAGTTCATAAACACTCTGAGGCCGAAGAAAACGAAGTCGTTTACGCTCCGAAAAAAACGATGGTCACAGTACCTTATTAGGATGGCATTTAGCTTGTTGCAATGTAACGCAGGTATAACGGTGGAATAATTTTGGTAGTGTTTGATGCCAGAAACGAAAATTAAGATTCCGAATAAATTATTCGATACTTGGGAGAGCCGCTGTCCGTATGACCGGCTCTTCCTATATCAAGCCTACAAAAAATACGCTCTTTCTAATATTGGGCTAAAATATTATTTTGGAATAAGAGAAAAACACCGATAGCAATATTCAGTAGCATAGAATTAATCTTATAGTATTTATTCGAGTAGGCGTTGTTCTCAATGCCGGGTAAGATTCAATTATTAGGTTATTCCTATATTTCGTATTGCACTAACGATAATTGGGCCGATCATCAGATATCCGAGTTTACTATTGTATTCCTTTACCCTTGGGTTTATAATAATCTCGGATCCGTAGTTTTTAATGATAAAATTTATGACCTTTTGGGAAAGGAATCTGTATGAAGAACTATTTTGCTGAGTTGATAGGAACCCTTTTTCTGGTGTTGATTGGCTGCGGCAGCGCAGTTATCGCTGGCCAGCAAGTGGGTTTCTTGGGGATTGCGTTTGCTTTTGGACTTACCGTACTCGTCATGGTTTATGCCATTGGGCCAATTTCAGGTTGCCATATCAATCCCGCTATTACAATTGCCATGCTGGTGGGGGGTAAGATCAAAGGACGAGATGCTGTCGGCTATATTATTGCCCAATGTATTGGAGCAATTCTTGGGGCAGCAATTTTGCTTGCCATAGCCATTGGGAAAGCGGATTACTCCATTGCTGCGGGAGGCTTGGGTCAGAATGGATATGGCCCCTTGTCGCCGCATCAGTATTCTTTGGGGGCATGTTTCATAGCTGAAGTTGTTCTAAGCTTCTTATTTCTTATCGTTATTTTCGGTTCAACCCATGCCAACGCACCGAAAGGTTTCGCGGGACTTGCTATTGGGTTGGCGTTGGTTCTTATACACATCGTAGGAATTCCAATTACCGGTACATCAGTTAATCCGGCTCGATCATTGGGTCCGGCATTGTTGGTGGGTGGTCAAGCTCTTGCTCAACTCTGGCTGTTTATTGTGGCGCCGGTTCTTGGCGGAATACTCGCAGCGCTGGTTTGGAGAGGCGCTTTCGAAAAAGCCGCTTAGGTAATACCGCCATCTCGGCAAATATCAATATTGCCATGCAATTTGAATCAGGTAGCCTTGATTTGATTTTTGCCATTTCTAATAATACACTATTAAATGCAAAATATCGAACATGAGGCATGCCGTAAGTCTATGCCAACGTTGCCATTAACCATTTAATTTGCCTCTCGCTTGGAAATACAATCCATTTTACAAGAAACGAAGTTTGGCCCGAAACGATGATTTGGGAGGCTTCATTGATTAGAGAAGCCATCTCGGTGAGGGGGATATTGGATGCAAAATAATCGATGTATTATGGAATTAACTCTATACGTTAGTAATTTTTTTATTTATTTTCATTTATTGTTAGTTATATTCATAGAGGAAGGTTTAGGGGTAGTTAACCCGTTTTTTTTTAGGATGATTTCTTCAGGAATTATCTACGCAAACTCTGAATAAAATTTGACGGTTTTAGGAGGCAAGAAGATGCGAGCAGCGATGTTGGTAGTTATTGCACTTTTTATTCCTGTTCTGGTTTTAGGAGCGCAGGACGGAACGAAAAGGGTGGTTTTGGATGCGACCTCCCTGGGGCACCAGACTTTAGAAAAGACAGTTTCCACAACCTCTCAAACTGCCTTTTCATTCCATATGGCGGGAGTAGAGCTTTCCGATAAAACCATCTCTTCCTCCACATACCAAGGAGTTTCGCCTATTACCGATACGCCCGAGAAATTTGGAGAGACCAGCCAACCGGGATTACCCGATCTGCCCGTTTATTCGCAGCTTGTGGCCATACCCGATCAGGCCGGAGTACGAGCGGAGATTATTTCATCTTCTTTCCAGATCATTGAAAATGTCGATGTCTGTCCATTCCAGCTTCAACCTTTGGATAGTCAACCGGACGCAGTTATACCGTTTACTAAAGATGAGGCTTTTTACCAGCGGGATGCTTTTTATCCTTCTGATATAGTGGATGTTCAAGAGCCTATCATCTTTAGAGATTTAAGGATGGTCTCTGCGGTTTTAAGTCCTATCCAGTATAATCCGGCCAGAAGAGAACTAAAAGTTTATACCAATATTGATTGGAGATTGAATTATGATGGAACTGATACCAGAAACCAAAAGATAAGGCATAATAATAATATCTCCGAAACCTTTCTGCCTATGTATCGCGCTATTGTTCCCAATGCCGATGAGATGTTGGCTGCTTATCATCCGATCAGGGGCGGATATTTGATTCTGTATCCGCGCAATATTCCCGATTCTTTGGTTCAGCTTTTAGCTCGCTGGAAACATCTTAAGGGATACTCTGTGGTCGCGGTACCTGATACCGCCATCGCTCATCACACCAATCCTTCCAGTTCCCAAATTTTTACATATATTCAAAATGCTTATAATAATTGGGCAGTACCACCGGAGTTTGTTTGTATAATGGGATCTAACACCAGCGGGTTGATTGATTATAACCACGACGGTTTGGCCTCAGACCATCAATATGCCTGTGTGGATGGTTCCGATTACTTTGCCGATGTTATGGTTACCAGAATGTCGATGCCGATGACCAACAGCATCATGAGAACCACCATCTGGAAGGGTCTCATTTACGATAAAACCCCCTATATGGGAGATCCCAACTACTGGACAAGAGCGCTTTCATGCGCGGGCAACGTGGGTGCCGTCACGCCGCGTATCGGCGTACTTTGGGTACGCGAGATGTTACTGGATAGAGGTTTCACCCGGGTAGATACTGCATTCGGGTGGGGGAGTGGAGATCCTAATACAGCCCCTATAACTGCGGCATTTAATAATGGCGTGTGTCTCACTTCATATCGTGGCTGGGGCTTTCCGCAAAACTGGGGCAGTCCTGCGTTTTATAATAGTAATCTGGATGCACTGCAGTTCAACAATAAAATTGGCCC
>DOTU01000065.1:0-386 GCA_003520965.1 Candidatus Zixiibacteriota bacterium | reverse complement strand
TACTTTGGAGCCTGCGGAGAAGATACCGAAACAAGATATGATAACCCGTTTATGCTCGGCTATTACGCCGGAATATTAATGGAAGGAATCCATAATTTCGCAGCGGCCTGCTTTAGAGGCAAAATTGAGCTTTGGCAAACATTCCCATTCGATCGCCAAAACACCGCAAATGGACCGCATGTGATCCATTATACATACAGCTTCAATCCTCTGGGAGAACCTGAATTTGAAGTTAGAACAGGTATTCCCCAGGCTATGACCGTAACTTACCCTCAGACCCTGCCTGTCGGATCAAGCCTTCTTACGGTCCATGTAGTCGGCTCAGACAGCCAGCCATTAGACAGCGCTTATGTCTGCCTGGTAAAGGGAAGAAGTTCCGAAGAGGT
>DOTU01000316.1 GCA_003520965.1 Candidatus Zixiibacteriota bacterium | reverse complement strand
CTGCTGCGCTTCGGTGATTTGGGAAATATGCTTATTTAATAAGAGACATTTTACGGACCAGTTCTGTATCCCCGGCCTTCAGGCGATAGAAATAGATACCTGATGCTATCGGTTGACCGTTGCGATCGCGGCCATCCCAAATGATTTTCTTATAGCCTGCCTGTTGATCCTCGTCGACCAGGGTAATCGCTTTTTGGCCCATGATATTGAAAATCTCAAGCTTGACATGTGCATTCTGTGGTAAACCATAACTTATCGAGGTTGTCGGGTTAAACGGGTTAGGGTAGTTTTGTGAAAGGAAGAAAGCGCTCGGTAGCCGGGTTCCCTCGCCCGCAACTCCGTTAGCCAGCACCCGACCACTGTCCAATCCTGAAGGGAACGATTCTCCTCTCCAGATAGAATCAGAGTAAAGAGCGGTGACATAGTAATAGTATACCAAGCTGTCCGGAACAGAGTTATCAACATAGTTGCTGCCTACTATGGGAGCGGAGTTTAGCTTTGCAAACCCGCCTGTCCCGAATCGACTCCGATAAACATTGTAGCCTGCATGACGGGGATCTGAGACTGCTCTCCAGTTCACATTTACTACCCCTGAGAGGTTATCTGTGGCAGAAAGACTTTCCGGAGATGGACAGGGATATAGGGTAATCCGAGGCAATGTTTCTGCCTGGTTAACTACCACCTCCAAGCTATCGCGATAGACTGGGAAATAACCATTGGCTTGAGCCGATATAGAAACAGTCCCCAAGGGTAGATTACGCAGCCAGAAAGAGCCATCACCTCCGGTTGTTCGTTTCTGTCCGCTTGAAGAGCTGACCACAGCTCCTCCGTTATGGTCATCTGCCCCGGTAAGCTCTACTGATCCTCTTAAGCCACCCCGACCGGTGTTGGTGGTAATTAAAAGCGCCTGCGTGTTGGATATGGTTGCTGAACCCGCAGGATATTGATTGTCGTGCGTATATTGGATTCCAGTTAGCTCATTCCAGTTTTCTATGCCCACGGTTGCGTAGTTCTCCCCTGAGTCGTTATTGAATATGGTATTGTACTGGTAAAGGATCTCAGCATCGCCGGTGATTGTGGGACGATAAGCAGGATCATAGATCACCATCTCAAATGTTTCGAGAGACGAAGAGAAATTATTGGTTAAGTGATACCATTCAATGACATATTGGTGATTGGTGGTATCGTTCCAGGTATAAACTCCATTGGGGGTAGTTGTATAGGAAAGGTCGTCCCAAAATGGCGAAATCTGAGCCCGGCAGTTGCCCGGATCGGGGATTGACCAATTATAAAAGTAAGCCCAGTAATTGCCGCCCATATCCATCCTGAACGTATCCGGCGATACAAACCCATTGATACAGACTATTAAAGATCTGTAGGGCTGACCGTAATAAACCAAATCAAATGGAAGTGTTACCAGGACCGATTTATCATCGGTTTCCCCTCCGTAGTTAAGGCGCGTGCCATATCCGCCCAAGCTGGGAACCAGTTCAATCCAGTTGTATTGTGGATGTGGAGCGAATGAAGTGTCAGTTTTGTCGTATATATAATAGCCGTAATCGTCGGGTCCGGTGGGATTATAAGTATGAGCTGTGCTATCCACCTTAATTATGAATGGGATATCTGAGCGAGTTCCCTCCAGGGTTGTTGTTTGAAGATTAAGATGCACTATCCTGCCGGGGAATGCGCCTAATGCTACGTTTACTATCATGGGATTGTCGCTATTAGAGGAAGTGTCATCAACCGGCATATCGCCAAATAAACCGGAGGATGAGATTATTGTCGTATAATCATCCTCAGTTGAAATTATCCCGCTAACACCGGTTGCTCCCTTGTGTCCATTGTTTGTCAGAGTGATTATAAATTGCGCTGTATCTCCGGGGTCCAGACGGTTATTGATATCTACAACAGCCACCCGATTGATTACAAACTTGGGCGCTAAAACCGGTATTTCGATTACCGAAATCCAAACGCTACTGTCTTGAGCGGTTACTGTTAATTTAAATTTAATGATATCGCCATCCTGTGCGCCGGGACTGATGTGTACCACGAAGGGATGATCCATCATCCGCTCCTGCCCTTGTGCCAGATTCCCGCAATTTCTGACACCGTCCAGAACGCTCCCTGATTCGTCATCCAAAGAAGTTAAGGTGGCAATAATGCTATTGGCAGCCATCTCGGTGCCGAAATTCTTCAATGACACTCCTAACTCCAGGGTTTCGCCGGGATTTGCAAGGCTATCGCCATCGCCATATGAGAAACCGAGCATATCATCATCGATAGCCAGCGAATCAAAGCCAACAGCTACGTCACGCGAGACCAACTGAATCACGCCCTCGTAAGGATAGAGGTTTTGCCCGCTGACAGTGAGCATCATGGGGCCTTCCGTTTGGGCATTGAATGTGAAAGAGACATTACCGCTTTCGTCAGTTTTCCCGAGACAATAAAACTCCTCGGTAGTATCGGCCATCTTGATGAGAGTCACAAAGGCATCCCGTACCTCTTTGCCGGACGTATCAACCACGGTGATATCGAGATGATTAAGCCCAAAGGCCAGAGTCTCCGGATGGGTGACATTTAGTAAAATCGGGATTTTGGTTCGAAGCTCGAGCTCGGGATCACCCAGCATATTATAGGTGTTAAAATACTGTTGAACCTCAACGTTGCGATGACGGGGAAATGCCATATAATCCTGAAGCTTGCCCCGCACAGCGGCAGCCGCGAAATGGTAAATGTTTTCGCCAAAGATACCAAAATAATAGCCAACCATAATGGGGTTATTCCATTGAGTGTGAGTGTTATGATCGGTTACGCCATAATAGCCTGGACCGCCCTTTAAGCTATCTGGACTATACCCCATTTTAATCCAGGTTTCGCCAAGGCAATCGCCAGAGAAATCGCCGGTTCCACAGGTAAGGATAGCCATTACACCTAACTTTTGATTATTGGCCATACCATTGAGATCGGAAACGGAACAGGATGGCCCAGCCCAACCGTCAGTGCCACCGGCGCCCCTGTATTGTATAAGGCCCGGACCGCTGTTTAAATAAGTCATAACACGAGAATCATAATTTTGACCATAAACCGTATCGACCCTTGCGAAACCGTTTTGCATCATTAGTTGACGCACCCACAGTGTAATGAGCCTCGACGATTCATAATAGGTATATCCGATCGACAATCCGCGAATCCAATGTTGGGAATCGCGCATCAAGGGCGTCCTCTCGTACTTGAAGATCTTGGAGACCGCTTTCCGGAAATCCTGAATATTATCTATTGATAATCTGGCGACAAAGAGATCGGGAAGAAAGTCTGTGCCGTCAACACAGGCATAATGGTGATCCGAGGGGTAAGTTTGATAGGGGTAATCAGCAACCGGATAAGTCCCGCTAATATCTCCGACAATCATTACATACTCAGGAGGATCGGCCCAGGTTTGATAAGCCGTCCTGATATAGTTGAAAATTTGAGTATACGTGGGAGTACCAGAAGAATAGATTTCTGTGGTTGGCACGATACGAACACTGTAGCCCTTTTTATGTTTCCAGAGCGCCAGTGCCTTGAGCGAATCAACGAGAGTTGGTTTGCAGATAATCATATAGCCACCTCGCTTAACTTCCACGTTGGAGAATATCTCCTCAAAGTTAGCGAAGGTCGCCTTGTAAATTGGATAAAAACCGTCCGATAGATAACTGGTCCTGGTTAACTTTGGGTTTACTACGTCTCCGCCATATGTTAGGGAGACCGTTAGATCCCGGTAAACCCGCATCTCATGGCGAACCGGATTATACTGAACAGGATTAAGCTGAATTTGAACCGCTCGCACATCGCGCATGATGACCGGTTCTGCCGATGTGGCAAGCTGTTCCGGAAAGAAGGCATCTGTTTGATATAGGTTTTCATTCTTAGTAAAGGGGATAATTGCATCCGGGTCGTTATCAGCTGGCGAGGGCTGTACCGGAGCGATATCAATCCCCTCGAAAGTGTCATAACCGGAATAGTTTACGGACAACTCTACGCCCACCTGGTCGGGAATGATAACCAGGGAGGTCAAAGCCGGTAAATCAGGCTCCCCTTCAAGCCCCGGTTCAGATGGAAATAAGCGCTCTGCTCCCGGCAGCGAAATTTCCTTATATTCTGTGGAGTTGACACTAATCGACTTCATCCCGACCGCCGGGATTCCAACTGATAGGGATGTACC
>DOTU01000374.1 GCA_003520965.1 Candidatus Zixiibacteriota bacterium | reverse complement strand
GCCAGGCTGAAACTGGTGACCCCCTGCCCACTCGGCGTATAACGCATCTCCGGGTCTTTTCCAAGATTACCGATCAGGATCGCTTTGTTTACTGATGCCATCTGTTCCTCCCTAAAAAGTAGATTCTCCGTATTATAACTCTGTTCGCTCTATCTGTCAATCCCCAGATTTTCCTTGCCCGAAAGTCAATAATTTGATATCTATTCACCTATAATGAAAATTGCAATTGCCCAGATAAAATCAGTACTCGGAAGCCTTGAGCAAAACCTCATGCGCCATTACGATTACATCGACAAAGCTCTGGAAAGCAAGGCCGATCTGGTTGTTTTTCCGGAGTTGTCTCTAACCGGCTATACGCTCAAAGACCTCACTAGCGAGGTCGCTGTCCGTCTTGACGACACCCGGCTTTCCTCTCTAATCGCTCGCTCGCGCGAGATCGATATCGTTGTCGGTTTGGTTGAGGAGTCCAATGAGTTCCTCTTTTTCAACACGGCTCTTTATCTCTCTGGCGGAAAGATTGTTCACGCCCATCGCAAGGTTTATCTCCCCACCTACGGAATGTTTGAAGAGGGAAGGCACTTTGCTACGGGAAACTCTCTGGATACTTTCGAAACCAAATTTGGCCGTTCTGGTATGCTAATCTGCGAGGATCAATGGCACTCGGTTTGCCCCCTGATTCTGACTCTCAAAGGTGCTTTGCTTATTATTGGTATTGCTAACGGCGCCGCTCGCGGCATCCAAAACGCTGATGGCCTCGCCTCGGCCGGTACCTGGGAGCGGATGAACACTTTCTATGCCATTAATCACTCCCTCTATCTTGCCTTTGTCAACAGGGTGGGGGTGGAGGATGGCGTTGTTTTCTGGGGCGGCTCCGAGATTGTCGATCCGTTTGGCAATCGGGTTATAAAGGGATCTTATAATAATGAGGAACTATTATTTGGCGAAATCGATCCCGGCTCTGTTCGCCGTTCAAGGGTTACATCGCCTCTGCTGCGCGACGAGCGAATTGATTTCTGCCTCAGAGAATTTCAGCAAATCTGGTCGGCTGGTGGAGCCGACGGTGAGGTTGTATGACAGAAAATCTCGGTCTTGATTATAAAATTACTCTGGGGCTATTAACCGCCTTCATCAAGGACGAATTGGCCAAGCCCGGCTTCAGCCGCCTTATTGTCGGCCTTTCCGGCGGGCTTGATTCGGCTGTCGTAGCCTATCTTTCGGTAAAAGCTATCGGAAATGAAAATGTAGTTGCGGCTATTATGCCCTATAAATCATCCAACCTTGAAAATATCAAAGATGCGCATGAGCTGGTTGCTGCGTTGGGTATCAAAAAATATGAGGTCGATATCACTCCCCAGGTAGATTCCTATTTCGAGAGATTCCCTGACGCCAACCGCGATCGCCGCGGCAATAAGATGGCCCGCGAACGAATGAGCATCCTCTATGATCTATCCGCCAAAGAGCGCGCCCTGGTGATCGGCACCTCCAATAAATCCGAAATTCTCCTCGGTTATGGAACTATCTTTGGTGATCTCGCTTGCGCTATCAACCCAATTGGTGACCTCTATAAAACTCAAGTCCGGATTTTGGCTCATCATCTTGGCGTACCTGAAAAGATTATCGCCAAACCGCCGTCAGCGGACCTATTCGAGGGCCAAACCGACGAAGGCGATTACGGCTTTTCTTATCAGGATGTCGATGGCCTGTTGTATTTATTGGTTGATGAACGCTACTCACCTGCCCAATGCGAAAAAGCCGGTTATGATCGAGCCATGATAAATAAAGTTATTGATATGATTGTTATTAACCAGTTCAAACGATCCACTCCCTTAATTGCCAAACTATCCAGCCGCACCGTGGGATTAGATTTCCGCTATCCCCGGGATTGGGGCAAATGACTTCTGTTTCGAAAGGGATACTCTATATTGTTGCCACGCCTATCGGTAATCTTGGCGATATGACTATCAGGGCTATCGAAACTCTAAAGAGCGTCGCTCTCATCGCCGCCGAGGACACCAGAAACAGCGGTTTTTTATTAAAACACTTCGGTATCCCGACTCCTCAAACAAGTTACCATGAGCATAACGAGCGCCAGAAAGCCCCCGAACTCGTCCGCCTTTTATCGGATGGCAAATCAATCGCTCTTATCACCGACGCTGGGACGCCGCTGGTTTCCGATCCCGGTTATAGATTGGTCAACGAAGCTATTTCGGCGGGCATCGAGATCATCCCTATTCCCGGAGCATCCTCGATCCTCGCCGCTTTGGTGGCCTCGGGTTTTCCAACCGATCGTTTCTGTTTCGAGGGGTACCTGCCCAAATCGTCAGGCAGGCTTTCCCGACGGCTGGCAGAGTTATCGACTGAACCCCGAACGATGATCTTTTTTGAAACCCAGTTTCGTATATTAAAGAGCTTGCCCGTAATGCTGGATACCTTTGGGGATCGCGAAATATTTGTAGGGCGAGAATTGACTAAGAAATTTGAAGAAAAGATGCGGGCCAAAATCTCGGAGATTATTAGCGCGCTTGAAAATAGATCAATAAAAGGGGAGATCGTCATTGTCGTCCCCGGAACTGGTTATGAATAACGACGGCGCCCCGGGTTTCCGGCCGATAGATATTGTCACTATTATCTATGCTCTACTCCAGGCCGTCCTGGTTACGATATTCATGTCAAACCGTCCCGGCTGGTTTTATCTGACGGGGTTCTATCTGGCCGCATGCGGGATAGCCCTGGTTTTCGCTCTTTTCCAAAAGTATGGCTTTACTAAAATTCTGCGTTTGTGCTATCCGCTATTTTTTTTACCTCTATTATATGAGGCTCTTCGCAGCCAGATCCTGATTATCTGGGGCCGATCTTTCGACCATCAGGTTACTGCACTCGAGATGAAGATTTTCGGTTTTGAACCGTCGTTTATCCTGCAAAAATATATGACCATCGGCCTCAACGAACTCTTCAGCCTCTTCTATATGTATTATTATATTCTGCCTGTCTTGGCGCTAATTCTTGTAATTAGACGTCGCTGGGATTCTCTCGAAAGAACGGCGTTGGCCGTGAGCGTCTCATTTTATATTTGTTACGAAATATTCATCTTTTATCCAGTTTTCGGGCCGCGTTTCTATCTCGAAAATGTTTATTACCTTCCATTAATTGGCCCTTTTTTCACACCACTTGCCACCAGAATAGTTTCGCAGGGTGGACTTCAAGGCGGGGCGATGCCATCATCGCATTGCGCCGTAGCTCTGGTTTTTACCTGGTTTCTGGCTCGTGAGTTTAAAAGCGCCGCAAAACCATTGTACTTTTTCCTGATCATGCTTTCGATCAGTACCGTGTACGGACGATATCATTAT
>DOTU01000297.1:4494-7373 GCA_003520965.1 Candidatus Zixiibacteriota bacterium | reverse complement strand
GGAAGCCTGAACCCCGCCGAGAAGCCCTTGCCAAAAAAGGTTAGCGTGCCAAACGAGATTATTATAAATCCCCAGAAAATCATGAAGTGGGCGCTACCCATGGCAATCTGGTCCAAAAGTCGTCTTTGCCCGAAAACAAAAGTAAATAGCTTTTTAACGCGCTTGAGCGGATTATCAAGTCGTCGCTCGGGCTTAAACGACAAAAGCAGGCGCAGGTAGAAATAAATCTCATAGGCAAGGATCGCCAGGCCGATAGTCAGTACTGCAATAAAGGCTATTTTTTCGAGCCCATACATCGTCATATCAACTGGTTCCATCACGCTCAACCTTTCTCAAATACCACCCACGAGGCGCCAAAAGCCTCATCAATTCATCAATCATCCCGGCCCCAAATCATCGAATATATAACCCCGTTATGCATAGTTGTCAATCGATCTTGAGCTAAAAAAATGGAGTCACAGGAAAGTGCCTCCATAAGATTGCAACTGAATTGGAATTGCTTAACGAGGCGTTTTCATCATCTCCACGAAAGCATCAAAATTTTTAATCAGCAAACGGCCTGATACGGTAGTAAGCAGTCCCTTTTTCTGGAATTTGCTAATGGTGCGAATCGTGGTTTCCACAGTAGACCCGACGATGTCGGCGATATCCCGTCGTGTCAGCCGGATATTTATCAGAACGCCATCCTTGGTATGCGTACCGTGGTTTTCGCAAAGCCTGACGATAACCGAGGCTATCCTGCTGTCCACTTTCGATGATACAAGCGAGATGATAACATCATGGGCGTCCATAAGCTTGGCGCCCAGATATTTTATAATGCCGCGAGCAATCTGGGGATATTTAATTAGAAGCTGATCATAACTTTCGTGCGAGAGACCGTAAGCTACGGTTCCCTCAACTGCTTGCGCGCTGTTGCGGTGAGTTTCGGCAAAAAGCGCGTTTCCGCCGCATATTTGACCGGGGACCATAACCTCCAACACCATTTCTTTTCCGGAGGCCGAGGTTTTAAGAATTTTTACTCGCCCAGCTTTTATCACAAACATCTTATCGGCCGCATCACCTTCCCAAAACAGATACTGATTTCGATCGAATTTAAATTCCTGAAAGTAGGGCTCGAGATTAGCAATGTCTGACGACGAAAATCGTTCGAAAAACGGGACCCTGGCAATAGCTTCGGTTTTGGAGGCCAGCGGTTTCGCTTTACCTTTGGGAACAGCTATCGGGTGCCCCATTCCACCGGTTTTAGGAATCCCGGCAGGGTGACCGCTCATCGGGATCCCAACCGGATGCCCCGGATGTTTCGCTTTTCCGATGCCCTCCATATTTTTATTCACGCCGTGCGGATGTTCTTTCGTAATATCCTCCCATTAAAGCCAGTAAATCATACCATTCTGACCATAATTGTCAAGAACAAAGATTATACGCGCCAACGATGATAATAGCTGGCCGGAGACGATTTCGAACTGCGGGTCCCGCACCCCGACCAAAGGTCGGGGCGGAAGTCCAATAATAACGGTTATACCTTAAGAAATGATGTTTAATTTAAGAGGTGACCCGAGGGATAACCACCCTTTGGAGGACTTCCTTCTTTCGGTCCTCTGGACCGAAAGGCGGGACCCGCATAGATGTTATTAGAGATTTTTATCCGCGCCCGTTAAGACGCTTAAGCCACAGAGAGAAGTCAACGAGCCTACATGGGAGCCCCCGAAAAAAGCTGTTTCAATCTTATAGCGTTTATTATATTATTAGGCCATGAATTTAGAATTCGAAGGCCGCTGGCCTGAACGCTTACTTGTAAATATTATTCGAATGAACATATTATATCTATCTCCTCTTGGCGAGGCTTCGTAAACTAATGACGACTGCTCATATTTGGCGTAATTCGATAGTGGGAAATTAAATCTATATGGTGATAGAGAGTCTTTAAGTAAGGAGCGTTTATGACAAAAAAACTCTTGGTTTTGCTGCTATTTTTCCTGTTTGGATTGGCAGCGGCGCAGGAGGCGGTGCAGGATACCACGGGCCCACCGGTTCCGGCGCCTCCCACCAATGTCAGGGTAGTTGACAAGCCCAATGACGGCGGGCATGGCCTGATCGTTAAATGGGATCTATCGAAAGATGATGTAAATGGGCTTCAAAATGTGGTCTCGTATGATGTGCTGCGGTCAAGTTCGTCGGATGGCGAGTTTGTAAGTCGGGGGACTATTCCTAAGGGCCTGGGTCAATTCGAAGATATGGATGCGACTGTACCTTCAGCGGATAACCCCAACCCCAATTTCATGCCAGTTAATAGTACCTGGTACTACAAAGTAGTTGCCATTTCCGACCAGCACGTTAATTCTAAGGCCACCGAGGTTGTGCCTGGCACAACCAAGGCCAATTTAATACATATGCAGAAAATTCCGATCCTGATTGCCTCATTTCTACTTACCGGGCTTCTCTGGGTTTTCATCGCTTCGGCCCGCAAAGGCAAGAAGCTTTATGTAAGGCCCCTCGCCGGTATCGACGCCGTCGATGATGCCATTGGACGGGCTACCGAAATGGGCAAACCAATCCTCTATATCCTGGGCCTGGGCACGGCAGGCGATATCGCCACCATCGCAGGTTTTACTATCCTCTCGCGCGTTGCCAGAAGGACCGCTGAATACCAAACCAAGGTGATCGTGCCGGTACAGGACCCGGTGGTGCTGGCTATCGCACAGGAAACGGTGCGCACCGCCTACCTGGAGGCTGGACGTCCAGACCAATACAATCCCGATAATATTTTCTTTTTAACTTCAATGCAGTTCCCTTACGTGGCCGCAGTCAACGGCATCATGCTCCGCGAGCGGCCGGCTACAAACTTTTACATGGGAACTTTCTACGCCGAGTCGCTGATT
>DOTU01000297.1:430-4101 GCA_003520965.1 Candidatus Zixiibacteriota bacterium | reverse complement strand
TCGCAGGAGCCGGTTCAATTGGGCTCTCTCAAAGCGCAGGACTACACCAAGGCAGTTCTCATGGTCATAATCATCCTGGGGGCCATTGCGATTACATTAGGCTGGCCGTTTATAAGAAATATTGTAACGATTAACCTGTAACCCGGAGAAGACAATGAAAAGAGAAATTCCAATTCTGATCGTCGGGATTACAGGCGTAATACTATTTTTACAGTATTTTATCCCGACAGATTGGTCAATGCAACTTTTGGGCACTTCCCAAGACTGGGTCATCGTGATTGGAATTCTGGCCCTACCCCTGGGAATCTGGAGTTTAGTTAAAGCCAATATCATGAAGCTTCAGGTTAAAGGAGAACGCTTTTACGCGGCTGTTCTCCTGACCGGATTTTTGGTTATGTTGATATTTGGCCTTCCCCACCGTTCCAGCCTGGAACAGGGAAGTACCTTCATGACTTTGTTTAATACCATTCTTATTCCTATTCAGGCGACGATATTCTCTCTTTTGGCCTTTTTTGTGGCTAGCGCCGCCTACCGCGCCTTCAGGGCCAGATCCGTATTGGCCACCATCCTTCTACTTACCGCATTCCTGGTGATGTTCCGCTGGTTACCACTGGGTTTCATTAGCACTGCGGACAACGCTATCGTAGCCTGGATACTCTCCGTGCCCAACATGGCCGCCAATCGCGCCATCGGAATGGGCATTGGCCTTGGTGGTGCAGCGATGGCCATTAAAATTATTTTGGGTATTGAACGAACCTATATGGGTCATGATTGAGAGGTGATGCAATGACGTTCTTAGAAAAGTTGATGCAAGTCGATCGTCGTTGGATCTACCTCGCGATCGGAGTGGCGGTAATTATCCCCGCCATCAAAAGTTTTAATGTTCCGGTTTCGCCTTCTCCAGAGGTCAAAAAAGTCTACGACTTCGTCGAGAATATTAAACCGGGTGAATATCTTTTCGTGGCTATGGACTATGATCCAACCTCGTTGGCGGAGCTGAATCCCATGGCCGAGGCTATCTTAAAGCATGCTTTCATACGCAACGAAAAAGTAGTCATCGTGACTCTAGCCCAATTCGGCCCAGGTATGGTTGAGGCGATCACCAGCCGGCTGGCCACGGAATTCAATAAGGTCAGGGGCGTTGACTATGCCTTCCTTGGCTACCGGCCCTACCCGGCTATCACTATTCTGGCGATGGGTGTCGATTTCCGGAGCCCCTTTCCGGTAGACTACTATGGAACGCCTCTTGACTCCCTGCCCGTGATGAGAGGGATTAAAAACTTCTACAATGTCAAAGGAGTAATCGATCTCACCTCCGGTAACACTGCCGACATGTGGTTAACTGACGGAAATGGCCGTTATGGTTTCCCGCTGGCAATCGGAATCACGGGAGTCATGGCCGCTAATTATTATCAGTATTTGCAAAGCGGCCAGCTTTTCGGCATCATCCCCGGAATCAAAGGCGCTGCCGAATATGAAAGCCTGATTAAAAGACCGGGCGAGGGAATGACACAGGCCGCCTATCAAGTGGTAGCCCACACGGTGATCATTTTGTTTATTATTTTATCAAATGTAGCCTATTTTGCCACCCGCAAGGGTCGGGCGAAGAGCGGAGGCGCCAGATGACAACATCACAATTACTACTCAACGGTATAGCGGTATTCCTGACCTTCTGCATTTTCTCGTTTCTCTATAAGGATAACCCGTTTTACAAGTTCGCCGAACGGCTTGTGGCGGGAGTGGCTACCGGTTACTGGACAGTGCTGCTTTTCCACACCAATTTCAGAGATAAGGTTTGGGATACAATCGTCATTAATCATCAATTCATTTACATCATCCCCGCTCTCCTGGGAATTGCCATGTGGACCAGGTTTTCGAAAAACTACTCATGGATTTCGCGTTATTCGATCGCGTTCTATATAGGTATCTCCTCAGGAGCAGGCATACCACTCATCTTCTACGCGGGTATTTTCAAGCAGCTCCAGGGTACGATCAGCACACCGCTTGCTTTCAGTTGGGCCGGGTTGAATGCCTTCCTTATCATAGTAGCAGTACTTGCCGCTCTGGTTTACTTCTTTTTCTCCGCTGCACATAAGGGCACGATGGGCACGGTCTCCAGAATCGGAATTTATGTCGTCATGATCGGCTTTGGCGCCGGATTTGGGTTGACAGTTATGGGCCGTGTAGCCCTTCTGGTTCAGAGAATTATCTTCTTGAAAGGGTATGCGATAGCACTCTTTGGCGGTTGATAACTGATGTCTGGTAATAACTTTGGGCATCCTCGAAAAACCGGGGATGCCCTGTTTTTTAAAGTCTCCGCAAACCAGAAAAGGTCCGAAAAGCCCCCGGGAATTAGGAGCCTCTTCAAATCACCAGAAAAACGCTATATATGCGCCAAATTTAGCCGATAATTATATTCAGAGATGAAAAAAGGAAGATATTATGAAAACTAAGCTCGTATTAATCGCTCTTACACTTTTCCTGGTTTTCGCAGCCTGTACAAATAATTTGACCAATCCTACAATTGCTGTTCCGATAGCGATCGGGACTCCTGCTGACGGAGCCGTGCTAACCGACCCGCAAAACATAACCGCTCTATCTGGGCAGGGTTATATATTTACGCGAGTCGATTTTTATATCGACAGCCTGTTGGTCGGAAGCGACTCTACACTATCCTTCCAATATTATTTCAATATTTTTAATTTTAATAGCGGTTCAAGTCATTCGATATATGTTATGGGATTCACATCCGACTCAAGCTATGCCTCACAACTGATTCATGTTACTATCCAATATGACCATGGCTTTTCGTATATATCGACTTACCGGCCCGGCTCGCAACATGCTGTTGGAGTAACAAACTATTATAATGCGCTGTTTATCTCTACCGGTGATGCCGGCTTGGAAGTTCTGGATATCACCAATAAATCCCGCCCCACTTTTCGATCCCGTCTGGACACCCCCGGGCAAGCGCTTCATAGCGCAATCGAATATCCTTTTGTTTATATCGCCGATCGCGATCAAGGCGTAACAATGGCTAATTTTAGTAATGTTGATTCTTTGATATATCTGCATCGCTACATATCCCAGAGCCTGACTAAGGACGTGGCGGTATCGGATAACTATATTTTGGCGGTCGAAAACGATGGCCTTTCAATTTTAGCTCAAGTTAACCTTCAGCCTTATTCGAGAAGAATTTTCCAGGATATCCTGAATTATGTCGTAACGCGACACGATACGGCCTATGTGGTAGGAGATAATGGTTTTTACATTATTGATTGCACTGATCCAGTCTCATCGACACTGGTTGGCAGCTATAATAATCTAGGCCAAGGCAAGGGAGCAGCAATAGCGGATACCTTCGCCTTTATCGCCAACGGTTCTGACGGGGTCATCGTCCTTTCAATTGCCCACCCCGCCAACCCCAGATTTTTAGCCCGCTTCAATCCCGGGCAGAACATGACAACGGTTACAGCGGGGACCGGTTTTTTGTTTGCGGGCTCGTATTCCAACATGGTTTATGCTCTCGATTACACCAGCCAGCCGGGTACCATTCAGATTGTCGATAGTTTCAATGCTGGCAATCTCGTTGAGGAGATTACGTTTAATTCCTACCATCTCTATGTAGCCGCAAATACCGATATCGAAATATTAAGGTTTGTACCTTAAAT
>DOTU01000297.1:0-152 GCA_003520965.1 Candidatus Zixiibacteriota bacterium | reverse complement strand
GCCTTTATTAGATTTTTGGATTAGGGCCGTCCGATGAATGTCAGGCGGCCTTCTTTATTGGCAGTTAGCGCATTCCAAACCAGGGACCGGCCTCAAGACCATCGATGAAAACCTTTTTGTCCTCCGCTTTGGTAATCTGCTCGCCTGCCGCA
>DOTU01000357.1:4165-7971 GCA_003520965.1 Candidatus Zixiibacteriota bacterium | reverse complement strand
GATGGCAGCGCGGATTTTGGTACTATCACTATCGGTGGATCAGGTTCCAATACGGGATCGCCCTTTGTTGTCACTGTAGGCAGTAATGTTTATGACGGGCACAACGTAAATTTCAATCTGGCCTTAAATTCGAGCAGCGGAGCTATTGCCAACAAAACATTTTCGGCTGTTGTAGGAACAGTTACATCCTTTAATCCGCTTGGTCCCGACAATTACGGCTATTATATGTATGACAATACCGACGCCTCATACGCGCCTGCGCCATTTTACAATTGGGCTGAGATAAGTCCTTTCGAGGGCGGCAGCGGAACCAGAATCAGTTTCCCATTTTCCACGGATGATGACGCGGTGGTGATCAGCTTACCGTTTACTCTCCGCTACTACGGCCAGAATTTCAATTACACACTTGTTTCGATCAATGGGTTTATTGCCTTCGACACCGCTCGTTACGATATGCAGGGGCATCATTGGCCATCTTTTGATAACAACCAGATACCTGAACCAAGCGCTCCCGATGGGATCATCGCGCCTTTCTGGGACGACCTCGAATACGCCGGAAACAACGGTGTTTTCAAATATTACGATACGACAAATCATCGTTTCATCATTGAGTGGAAGAACTGTACGCACCCTAACGCCCCCGGTAATCATCCGGAAACATTCCAGCTGATAATTCTTGATCCGGCTTATTATCCTACTCCTACGGGCGATTGCGAACTCATTTATCAGTATCATACGGTTTACAATGATGATACCGATACCTGGCATCCCGAATCTCCCGGATTGTATTGCACTGTCGGTTTGCAAAATCTGCAGAATAATGACGGCTTGCTTTATACTTATGATAACATTTACAACGCCGCCGCCGCTCCGCTCGTTGCCGGACGGGCCATTAAGGTTACCACCGCAACGGGCATAGCGCCGCCTCCGGAGTTGTCGTATGATCCGGCAGCGTTTGTTAAGCATGTTCAAACGGGGGAGAGCGTTCAGGATACACTCCAAATCTCCAATACCGGCCAGGGGATTCTGGCTTTTAATCTACATTTGACGGCTGATAACAGGCTGGCTCCCAATCCCAAGAGAGGTTTACCCGAACATAATCAAAGCCAGCCGATAGGGTATGTCACAACCCCTGGCTCCAAGCCGCTTGAGGTCAACCAGCCAATTTATCCTCCAGTGATTTTGAATCAGGGCGGCCCCGATATTTACGGAAACCACTGGATAGATTCAGATGAACAGGGTGGTCCGGTCTACAACTGGATTGATATCAGCGGAGTTGGTACCCAGGTATTCATAACATCCGACGATGGTTATGAAGGCCCGATCGATATAGGCATGAATTTCCCCTACTATGAGAATACTTACAGTTCCCTCTATATCAACGGTAATGGATCATTGACTTTCGATGGTGGATTTCAGGAATGGGAAAATACCGATATCCCTAACACCGCTGCGCCTAATAATCTACTATCTATGCTTTGGGACGATCTAAGTCCGCAGATTGCCGGCTCAATTTATTATTACTATGATAGCGCCAACTCGCGATTCATAGTCAGCTTTATCAATACACCGTTCTATTCAGGCGGAGGAGACCTGACATTCCAGGCGATAATTTACAGCACCGGGCGGATCGTTTTCCAGTATGGGAATCTTGATCCGGGCACCAGGGGGCTCAATCAGTGCACTGTCGGGATAGAAAACCCCGACGGCACCGATGGCTTGCAAGTGGCCTACAACAGCGACTACCTTCATAATTCGCTGGCGTTGTTATTTATACCTCCTGTGCACTGGATGAGCTGCAATATCAGTAGTGGCGCATTACTGCCGGGAACAAGCATGCCCGCAATCCTGAACTTTACAGCCGCGGAGTTAACGGAAGGTATCTACACCGGCCATATCACTATTGATTCCAACGACCCCGATGAACCAGTCACCACGCTTCCTGTTACTTTCACAGTTAGCAGCGGGCCAATTCAAGATCCGGATATTCAATTATCGGTGACATCTTTCACAGAATCAATTCCGGAGGGGAGTGTCAAGTATGATACCGTTTATATTTCAAACGCAGGCACTGCCCAGCTTAATTATGTATTTGGAGATGATCGTTCCTGGATCACGGTTTTGCCCGTGAGCGGAGATGTGCCGGTTGCTTTAAGAGATACGATAGTAGTGACATTGGATGCAACCGGTCTTCCAGCGGATGATTATGCTGGAAATATTTCAATAAGCTCAAATGATCCCGATCAGCCCGCTATTAATCTGCCTGTTACTTTGACCGTAACCGGCATTGGCGGATGTCATTATGTTGTTGGCGATGCTAATGGCAGCAATACCTTCACCGGCCTCGATGTTACATATTCTGTTCGTTACTTCAAGGGAGGCAATGCGCCTGTCTACAGTTGTGAGTGCACGCCCGGTCATGCCTGGTATGTCGCCGGCGATGTTAACGGTTCCTGCACATTCTCAGGACTGGATGTGACTTATATGGTCAGATATTTCAAGGGAGGAGCAGCGCCAATACCTTGCGCCGATTGTCCGCCGTCGGGGTTGTTGGCTCCGTTTGCACCGAAGGATAAGCCTACTCCTTCGATTCAACCAATATTAAATTAAACATTGAAAGCCAGTTCAAACGCTGATAGGGCGAAATAAAATCCTATTAGGATACAGTTACAATGAACAGGGGGGAGCAATGCTCGCCTCTTTGCTTATCCTATACATATTAAAACAAAAGGCGTTGGCCAAGAAGTGTTTGGGATACCGGTTTTGACTAACGCCTTGTTGAGCGAAAGGAATTCCTTTTCCTTTCGAGAAAAATGAGATATTTTCAAAGAGCTTTCAGATTCTCTCAGCTTGGCAGCCGATATATTTGCCACAGTGCAGCACAAATATTGTGCTTCATCCCGCTCTACGTACCATAAATAGCTCTTCGCGGGCATTTAGTCAATACGACAAGATATAGCTAATAATCCGTACGCATTTGTACGCAGTGTTTTGCCTAACCTCTTAGCTGGTAATTAGCTTACACGACTTCCTGGCCGCGCCATGTACGCATTGGGAAGGGTAAGGAAGGCAATTAAGACTTGACCAAAAATATTCAATCAGTATATTATAAGCAGTTCGCACTACTTTTCTGCCTACGTAGCTTGTCCGGAGTGTTGAACAGTAAATGGCAAAACTATAACAGTTTGTCAAGGTGAATAAGAATCACTTGAAATTGCATCCGGCATGTGTCAAAACGTTATAAATGGGGGAATCCGATGTCCCTTAATCTAACTATAGTTGTTAATGTTACTTCATATTAGAATTATCGCATAAAAATAACCGCAAAAGGAGAGAACAATGGCATTTACGGGAAATGAAAACCAGAATATTAGCTTAGGGGAAGCGATCGAGCTTACTACTCGATATAGGGAATCTGTAAGTCCGGCAGCAAACCTGGCTGGTTTTTTTGGAAAAACAATCTTGCAAAAAATTCTATCTCAGCCGGGTTGCGTAGGGATTAGAATATATCATGGGCTTAAAAAAGAAGACAACAGCCAAACATTTGTACTTGTTGGGGCCGACTCGAATGAAAAGGATCTCTACAATGGCGATTTGGCTGAATATGCAACGCCATGTCCCCCATTTTGCGATTTAAATAGTCCACTTCATAGCTAAGAGATTGTAATGGGATTATTGTTTCCTCTTCATATTATTTCTTCGTTCTCTGCAATTATTCCGCTTTCAGCCGGAGCTGGGAGATATTCTCGTTTACGGCCGGAGGCTAAGTTACTGCTTATTCTATTTGGACTTACGGTGGTTTTTGA
>DOTU01000357.1:0-3771 GCA_003520965.1 Candidatus Zixiibacteriota bacterium | reverse complement strand
TTATTTGTATCGTAAATGCGTTGATTCCCGATAGCCTTACGAGAATGAACAGCTTTACCATCTCCCTTTCCTGTATTGTCTATACTCTGGTGTCGGCGGTTACTCTTATTTCTCTAAAAAAGGCGGATTTTGGTAATATATCGAAGGATATGCGTTTTTGGGTAAGCTCAGGTTTACTCGTTTACTCGTCGGGAAGTTTGGCTTTTTTTGTGTTTTTCCCCTTGATAGCGCAGAGCTACCTGGTTACGGTTTGGGCTGTTTACTCGGTTATAAATATTTTTGCTTACGTACTTTTTGGGATTGGATTTTTATGCCAATGTCAACAATAGAACTAACCTGGGGCATTATTTCGATAATTGCCCTGCTCCTGAGCCTGGCTGCGGTTATTGTGATCAGCATGATTATCCACAGCAATAAAACCAGGGAATCAGAAGGTAAATATCGGCTTCTTTTTGACCGAGTCCTGGCTCCAATCATTCTGATAGACGAGGAGTGTCGCATTGTCTCCGTAAATCAGGCAGCCTGTTCTTTGTTTGAATTTAATGAAAAGGAGCTCTCCGGGCTTTATGTCGAGGAGCTAATCCCCAAAGAGCGTTGGCCAAAATTTAAAAATGAGATTCTTAAATGCCTGGTCAGCGACATGGATTACCATGGGGAGATTACCCTTATCGGTAAGAATAGCAAAGTCTTACAAACGGAAATCGAAGCCACTATTCATAAAACTAATGGCTCGAAGTATCTACTGGCGAGTTTCCGAGATATTGGGGCTCATAAGCAGGCCGAGGAGGCCTTTAAGGAGAAAAACGCCGCCCTAAATGAGGTTTTGGCATTTTTAGAAGAGGAAAAGCTGAAATTTAAGCGGCAAATTGCTGATACAATCGATCAGGTAATTGCCCCGATCCTCTCCAAATTAGTCAAGGATGATGGCACAGTTTCCAGTAACCATCTTAATGCGCTTCAGGATGGGCTTTCGGGATTAGCCCTGGAGGCGGGAGGAATGTTGCATACTTACGGAAGACTAACCCCCCGCGAGATGGAAATCTGCAATCTTTTGAAAAGCGGCGCAACATCGAAGGAAGTAGCCGAGGCTCTTGATATTTCTATCCTGACAGTAAACAAACATCGCGAAAGAATCAGAAAAAAGCTGGTTTTAGTCAAAAAAGACGTGAATTTATCGACTTTTTTGCGTCAAAACTGATCCCCTATTTTTAGTACGTAATAATAGCTATAAGTTGTCGTATTGCGTAATTCGCAATTTGCCTCTTATTACGCGCATGGGCGTTCCCGAGGGTAAGGCACGCGAGAGCTAATAAGGGGGAATACCATCTCGCCTCGGGAACCAGCCCAAAAATACTGCCTCGGACAGTCGACTAGGAATCGGGATTGGGTTCATACCCTAATTAGTTAGAATACAGCCATAATAAATCAGGGCTTTCCATTTTCTTAATTGGACCGGCCGGGAGAACTGCCTCCCGCTTTAGTGACCCACGGGCATTATTGAAAAGGTTTTCAAAACGGAGTATTTGAGCATATCATGCGCAAACCCTCTTTTTATCGACTAATTGTGCCTACTTTTACCATTAAGCAGATATAAGTTAAGCAATTATAGTTGGACAATCGATTCATCGGGCCAGGGGTCCTACCTTCGAAAGACATTAATAAGATGATAATAGAGTACGGGACCATTAATTCTTATATCAAAGATAAGGGTCTCAATGTAGCGGTTTGAATCATTCGCGATTTCGGGTGGCGGTGAATTATTGGATAATTGATTGACATAGGCTGTCAATTATAATTATATAAAGCCCAGTGCAACTGCCCAATGGCAAGAGGGCAGGATATTAACGCTGGAAAAGGGGTTTTAATTTTAGGAAAGAAATAGGAAGCCCCGATTGAGAGTAATTTTATAATTATCACGATCTTAACTAATTTAAATAATTCACTAAACAAGGCACCCATCGGGGTGAACAGTAACTTAGCTGTCTAGGGACCGGAGGAATACTTTTATGCAAAAAGTGTCAAGGTTTTTAATTTTTTGCCTAATCATATCGGGATTTGCTGCCGTGTCATTCGCGGGGCAGTATAGCTCCGATTTTCCGCAATATCTGGCGAAACACCAGGGGGCAGAAAAGGTAGCGGCCATAATCACCATGGCCGATCAAGTAGACTTGCGCGCCCTGCAAGATGAACTTAGCGCGCAACATGCGGATCGCCAGACCTGGCATGAAACCGTAGTTCGGACGTTACAACAGAAAGCGACCGAAAGTCAGGCCGATCTATTTGCAGTCCTGGCCAATCTTACTCAAAGCGGGCAAGTAGAATCATATCAGAGCATGTGGTTGGGTAATCTGGTATTAATAAACGCCACACCCGATGCTCTTGATCGTCTTGTTTCGAGGAATGATATAACTCAAATTTGTCCGGATTACCCTGTTGAGAATGTCGGCACGGTTCCCGGTCAAAACGACTCTATACCGGTGATTACCGGCCACGAAATTGGAGCCAATAGAATTCACGCTCCCGAATGCTGGGCTATGGGCATAACCGGCGAAGGGCGTTTGGTAAGTCACATCGATACCGGCGTATCCGGAAGTCACCCGGCATATTCCGCCAGATGGAGAGGCGTAGCCGATGCTCGTTATACCGGCCATCCAGGATGGGCCTGGTTTGATCCTATTACCAATACTACATTCCCATTTGATTCCGGTCAACATGGCACACACACAATGGGCACAATTTGCGGTAGAAGCACTACTACCCCCGATACGGTGGGCATAGCCATTGACGCACAGTGGATCTCCGCCGGCGTAATCGATCGCGGCGGCATCGAGCCAACGATTTCGAATGCGCTATTGTCTATGCAATGGGTAGCCGATCCCGATGAGGATCCGGCCACGGTTTGGGATGTGCCTGATGTTTGTTCCAACTCATGGGGAATTCCGCTGGGTTATCGTCCAGCTTGCGATGAAACTTTCTGGGATGCTTTAGACGCCGCCGAAGCGGCTACGGTGGTGTTTGTTTTCGCCGCCGGTAACGAAGGACCAACCGCCAGATCCTTGCGCACTCCCGGTGATAGAGCAACCACGGATTATGAATGTTTCTCCGTTGGCGCTGTTACTGGCTCCTCTCCCAGTCTACCGATTGCCGATTTTTCGTCGCGCGGCCCGTCTAATTGTACTCCCACGGGCATGGATGCAATAAAACCTGAGGTTGTCGCTCCGGGAGTAGAGGTTCGTTCATCTGTACCCGGCAACGGATATGAAAGCTCCGGTTGGTCAGGCACATCAATGGCAACGCCGCATGTTGCCGGAGTGGTAGCGTTAATGCGTCAGGCAAACCCAAATATTACGGTTGAACAGGTAAAAAGCATTTTACTGGGTACCGCCGGTGATTTGGGTCCTACAGGTAACGATAATGCGTACGGAATGGGCGTAGTAAACGCTTATGCCGCAGTACAGCAGGCTTTCAGTCTGCTAAGTGGCTGGGGAGTTTTAAGCGGCACAGTTACGGATTTGGGTACCGGTAGCCCTATTCAAGGCGCGAGGATCACCGTTGCGGGTCGTCCCTGGGGGACCTCGTCAAGAATAAACGGCACATATTTCTTATATGCTCCGGCTGATACCAACTGGCAGATACAAGTAGATTTTCCGCCGGTACATTTCCCGGCATCCGATACAGTGACATTGGCCGCGGGCGATACAGTCATTCGGGATTTCGCCCTTGAGGGGCAGGTGCCTGTTAAGCTCAAGGCATCATTCAGCGTTCCGAACA
>DOTU01000254.1 GCA_003520965.1 Candidatus Zixiibacteriota bacterium | reverse complement strand
AAGAAACCTCGCGCCTCCAGTGGATAGTGGGGTATTGAGAAAAAGGTAGCGGATGAATAATCGAGAATACAATGTTTAGCGTAGTAAAAAGCATTGCCAAGCATTCGCTGATATATGGCGTGGCCGATGTATTAAGCAAGAGCATCGGTTTCCTGTTAATCCCCCTTTACACCCATTACCTGACACCATCGGATTACGGTACCCTAGAGCTTCTGGATTTGACAAGCTATATCGTGGGAATGCTATCGGCGATGGGAATAGCCAATTCAGTGGTTCGATATTATTATGAATATACAGAAAAGGAAAAAAAGGAACAGGTAATCAGCGTAGCCATGATCACTGTCTGGGTTGGATCGCTGATGATATTTGCTGTTTCGGTTTTATTTTCGAAGCAGATTTCTACGCTGGTATTCAAATCGCCCGATTATAATAGATTGTTTATGATCATTTTTGCCTCAATGGTATTCAATCTGAGCAATGAAATACCGCTGACGATTCTTAGAATCGAGCAGAAATCAGTTTTATTTGTAACTATCTCATTGATCAAGACTACGATGAGCCTGGTGGTTAATATCATATTAATCGTATATTTTGGAATGGGGGTTAGGGGAATACTGTTTAGCGGTTTGATTGTCACCGGCCTGTTAGGGGTCTTTTTGGTAATCTATCAACTTCGTAAAATCAAATTTTCCTATAACTTCGAGCTTTTATGGCCGATGCTGAAATATGGAATTCCGCTGGCCTGGAGCACGTTTGGGATGTTTATCGTGAGCTTTTCCAACAGGTTTTTCCTGCAAAGGCTTTCGAATTTATCAGAAGTTGGGATCTATTCTCTGGCGTATCGATTTGGTTTCATGCCCAGCGTAATTGTAATGGGCCCGTTTTTATTGGTTTGGGCCCCAAAAAGATTCGATCTTGTAAATGAGCCCAATGCCAAAGAAATATACTCAGTCATCTTCACCTATCTATCTTTTCTGCTTATTTACACCGGTCTGGGGATATGTATTCTTATTAAGGACATCATCACCATAGTTGCAGACCCTAAATTTTCTGAGGCCTACAAATATGTGGGCATAATTCTGATAGCCTACATTTTCAATGGGGCCGTAGTTTATGTTCAATTCGGCATTCACCTAGCTAAGAAAACAAAGTATCTTGCTTATGCTACTCTAATGGCAGCGGCGGTGGGCATTGCTGGGAATGTCCTACTTATCCCCCGACTCCAAGCTCTTGGAGCAGCGATAGCAACCCTGATCTCCTTCCTATTCCTATTAATCTACACTCATATCGTTTCGCAAAAATTATATTATGTCCCCTATGAGTATGGCAGAATAATAAAAATGAGCATCATCGCCCTGACAATGTACGGTATTGCCAGCTTGATTAACCTCTCGAACCTGGCGGCCTCGATAATCGTTAAATTCCTGATTGCCCTATCATTCCCCCTGGTTTTACATATTTTTAGATTTTTCAAACTGGAGGAATTAGCTAAAATTTCTGAAATCAGGGCGCGGTTGTTTAATCTGCTACGGGCTAAGGTAGGCGCAATAAAGGGATAATTCAATTGTAACAGGGGTTTAATTTCGGCAATAAGGCAAAGACGAATATAGAAAGTTAAGGAAAATGACGGAAAAAGATCACAGCATATCTCAGAGAATCGATTCTCCGATAAAACCATTTGTCAGGGAGCACTTCTCAAAGCAACTGCTGTATGTGGCATTCTCCCTGGTGTGCATTTTCATAGCACTAAGGCTTCCCTTTTTGGATTATAAGATACAAGTCGCGCTAATATTAGTGCCTATAGCCGCCCTGATTGGTTTCTATATAATAAAAAATCCTTTTTTGGGTGTATGCCTCTTCTATCTTTATGATTACAGCCGTCCTGAGGTATTTTTCCATGCCATGAGGCCCTTGAGGATTGCATTGTTAATTGAAATACTGACATTGGTTTCCTGGATATTGCATTTAATAAAAACTCGAAAGCTTATCCAATGGCCTACTTTCAATTGGATGTTTTTAGCCTACCTTGGGGTTATTGGCTCAACCGTTATTACAGCAATGAATAACCGTATGGCTTATAATGTTTTTCAAAGCACGGCAATTTACTTTTTAATGTACCTAATCGCAATCAATGTAGTAGATTCGCTTAAACGGCTAAATAAACTCATCTGGATCCTGTTTTTGATTCATGTCTTGTTTGCCTTTAAGGGCATTAAGGGGCACGGAATAGCGGGCGGGGCACTAATGGGAGATGAAAATGATTTTGCGCTAGCCATGAATATGATGATACCGTTCGCATTCTTTATGTTTTTTAATTTTAAGACCAATTTCAAGAAGTTTGCGGCACTATTGGTTTTGGTAGTTCTGGTTGTGGCGGTCGTAGTAAGTTTCTCGCGCGGTGGCTGGGGAGGGGTGATAGTTGCGCTGACTTATTCTATCATTAAATCAAGGAAAATCGCTATTAGTCTGGCCATTACCGGTGTACTGGCCCTGGCAATAGTTATAGCTGCGCCGCCCAGGTACTGGCACGAAGTCGAAAGTATCACCGATACACATGAATCAACGGCGGCCGATCGCCTCCATTTGTGGAAGGCGGCTATGCGAATGTTTGCCGATTATCCAATAAATGGAGTTGGGGCAAATAATGTCGGAATCCGAATGCCGGAATATATTATTTCCGATAGGGATAGTGCAACACAATGGGGACGAGCTGTGCATGGGACATTCCCGCAACTTATGTCCGAGCTGGGGTCTTTAGGTTTGATCTGTTATCTGCTGATGTTATTCACAGCATTTAAGCACCTACGAAAAATACAAAAACGCGAGGTTCATTCTCCGGGCGACAATTCAGTGGTATTAGCAAATTCAATAATGGGCAGCATCTTATCCTATTTAGCTTGCGCAACGTTCCTTTCAACCACATATTATCCGCAAATAACAACATTGTATACGCTGACCATGACACTCTTTCTTGTAACGCAATATGATAAAACGATAAATACTCCTATGAGCAGTCCAACGCTGCCTAAGGCTGCTTTCACCGGATAATGCGAATTGGAATACATTTCAGGATTAACCTAATTGTCAGGGATATTGGATAATTTATGTTTGCTTTAGTACCGCCTGCTGGTACTCCAACCTCAATTTTGGACTTAGTTTCGTTGTTTCGAGCACGATTTTCAATTGATGACCAATCCAAAGAGCTTTCTGAATGCATATTTGCATTTAGTGGCGCCCGACATTTCTATTGTACCAATTCGGGGCGGACTGCACTTGCGGTCATTTTGAGAGCATTCGCCAAAAATGCCAATTCCGATAAAAACGAAGTAGTTATCCCTGCGTATACTTGCTTTTCAGTGGCGTCGGCTGTTGCTAGTTCCAATCTGAAGATTAGACTCGTCGATATAGACCCGGCAACACTTGATTACAATTATGATAAACTTCAGGAAATCGCAACTGAAAAAGTACTGGCTATTATTGGATGCAATCTATTCGGAATTCCAAGTGCCTGGAAAAAGCTCAGTGCGTTTGCGAAGGCTAGAGATATTAAGTTGATTGATGATGCCGCCCAGTCTATGGGAAGCGTCTACAATGGGATTTCACTGGGATTAAACGGTATTGCCGGATTCTACAGTCTTGGCCGGGGGAAAAATCTTTCAACGTATTCCGGGGGAATTATAGTAACCGGCGACGAGGAGATAAACCGGGAAATTGCCAGGCAAATGGACTTAATAAAAGAACCTGGAGTTATTATTGAGGCTACTATATTTATTAAGATACTGCTCTACTCCCTATTTTTAAATCCATATCTCTATCGTCTGGCGACATCAATTCCGTTTTTGGGGATCGGCAAAACTGTGTTTGACATGAATCTCAACTCCTCCAGACTGTCAAAGTTCCAAATCTGTATGTGCGCGAAAATGCTTCCAAGATTAGGCGAACTTAATTCAATCCGTCAGATAAATGCGGGGCATTTGGCCAGGGCAATAGCTCAATCGAAAAAGCTAACGGTAATTGGATGGCACCCCGAATTTATTAACAACTACCTTCGTCTACCAGTGCTTTGCAGCGATGGCGTCAGCCGTAATAAGGCGATCGAACAACTCCGGAAAAATGGCATTTCAGCATCTGCAATGTACCCGTCAACAATTCGAAATATTACAAACATTGAGCATTATCTTGCCGAACCATCTGGTCGTTTTGAAGGGGCTGAGCAGGTAGTAAATCGTCTCCTAACGCTGCCGACGCATCCCAATTTAAAACCAACAGATATTCTAAAGATGATTTCCTGCCTAAATGAGCTGTAAATGAAATGAGTAGGATGAAACAAATCTTAAAATACTTCATTGTGGTATTATTGTATTATTCTGGATTGGCATTTGTCTTTCGATTTCTAAAAAGGCTTAGTAGATCCAATCAAAAGCCGCTCATTTTAATGTATCATCAGGTGTTTGACGATCCTAAAGCCGAACTTAAATATTCACAAGCCGGACTTTATGTTTCTACGCCTGTTTTTGATAAGCAAATGTCATATTTGGCAAAACATTATAAACCTATTTCGCTCGCTGATCTGGCCACATCAATTCGAAGTAATCAGACTCTTGATCCCAAGAACATAGTTATTACTTTCGACGATGGCTGGCGCGATAATTATCAGCATGCCTATCCGATCCTGAAAGAATATCAACTTCCGGCAATAATATTCCTAACCGCTAATTTTATCGGCACAAATGATATCTTTTGGTTTATGCGGGCAGCCACGCTGATGACAATAAATAAACTCGATAGGCAACAGCTTCGCGCGCTCTTTAAAAAAGTATGCCTATCAAGCGCAGAATCCGACTCGGCTGCCATCGAGACCATGGCAAGCGATACCGATTGGTTTATAGAAAAATTAAAAAAGCTGGATTTAATTGTAATTAATAGGGTCCTGGATGAACTTTCAAAATCGAATAAGAAGAGCGATAATACCGGTGACAATTCCAGGTGGACTATGAACTGGGATGAGGTCAAAGAAATGAGCCAACACGGTATTTCGTTCGGCTCTCATGGCTGTACACATAGAGTTATGACCACTCTTTCGTCGGATGAAAATATGAGAGAATTGCGGGATTCGAGGGAAGTGATTGAAGCTAAGCTTGGATTGAGGGTTGATATTTTCTCTTATCCCAATGGCGATTATAACATCGAGATTGAGAAATTAGTGGAGCAGGGGGGCTATCTCTGCGCAGTGACAACCAAAGGGATTGGAAAACCGGGTAATAAATCCGAGCTGTTTGCCCTGAGGAGAATCGGGGTTCATGAAGGTATCTCTGTAGGCCCACGCGGAAATTACTCGCGGGCAATGTTTGATTTCCATTTACTGAGGAATTCCTGATTGCAAGACGAAAAGATCAAAGGGGACTCCGCTAAAGGCAGAGTTCTCATCCTAGATGGGCGTCAGAGGTCTACCCTAGCAGCCGTGAGATCGCTGGGAAAGTTGGGGCTTGCCGTAACTGTTGGGGAAGATAGTCTCCCCTGCCTGGCATCGAAATCCAAATTTGTTGCCAATTCAATCAGGTACGCATCTGCTCTATCTGATCCAAAAGGCTTTATTAGTGATGTTGCCCACGAGCTAAGCCGATACAAATACGATATGATTTTGCCGATGACCGATATCACCATGTCATTGGTTATGAATGAATTTGAAAACCTTTCAAGATCCACCGATATTCCTGTCGCTGGAAAAGAATCATATTTGAAAGCTATCGATAAAGGAAAAATTATCGAACTTTCACAATCTCTTGATATCCCAACCCCCAAAACGTATTTTATCAACGATCTGTCCGAACTTAACAGAATTAGGAGCGAACTGAATTATCCGGTTGTGATTAAACCTCGCCAGTCCAAATACCTCACAAGTTCGGGCTGGATTGATGCCGGTGTTGATTATGCCTATAGTTTTGATGAACTGAATAGAAAGTTGGAAATTTATAAAAACTCGCCTTGTTTGCCCCTCATTCAGGAACGAGTTTCAGGGCCCGGTATCGGGGCATTTTTGTTATTTAACCGGGGGGAGGTCAAAGCCTGCTTTTTTCATAGAAGAATCCGTGAAAAACCTCCGTCGGGGGGAGTCAGTACGTTGAGGGATAGCATCGCCCCCGACCCAGTCGTCAAAGACTACAGTATCAGGCTCTTAAAAGCCTTGAACTGGCATGGGGTGGCTATGGTTGAATTCAAACAAGACAGCAGGGACGGTACACCAAGAATTATGGAAATCAATGCCCGGTTCTGGGGGTCTCTGCAATTAGCTATTGATTCAGGAATCGATTTCCCAGCGATGCTTTATCAGATGACCACAACAGGCGATGTGCCCTCTAAATTCGATTATGAAATCGGGGTCAAATCACGATGGCTGTTGGGAGATCTGGATCATCTTTTAGCCAGGCTCTTGAAATCCGATTCAAGTCTCAGGTTGCCGCTGAATTATCCCGGCAGAATTGCAACTCTTGTGGGATTTCTCAAGTTCTATCAGCCTAAGATGAAATACGAGGTGTTGAGATTTGACGATATTCGCCCGTTTCTTTTTGAGCTCAAAGAATGGTTGAAACAACTGACAAAATGAATTTAATAATAGCAAATAATCGAAAAAGGAATATCGCCAGCAACAGTTTATTATTGGTTTTAATGGGAGGGACGATTAAATGTTGAGAGGAGCGCTTCATCTTCATACAACTCTTTCTCATGACGGCATCATGAGCCTCGCTGAGTTATCAGATTTCTTGAAAGAACTAGGCTATAATTTTATCGCGATTACCGAACACTCGTATGATCTCAATCAAGACTCAATCAATAAACTCGTTGAGGAAGCGAGAAAGTTATCGGGTGATAATTTTCTGATTATTCCCGGCATCGAATTCCGCTGCCGGGATAAAATCGACATACTCGGGTACGGGACGACGGCAACGTGTGATAGCGAAGACCCCAAGAAAATAATAGAGCATATTAAATCACATGGTGGAGTCGCAGTTTGGGCCCATCCGACAATAAAGAATTACCCGGTCAGCGATGACTGGATAATCAAGCTCGATGGTTATGAGGTATGGAATAACAGCAACGACGGGAAATACCTTCCACAAAGAAAACCGCTGCGAATTTACCGAAAATACCGCTCCCTTAATCCGGAGCTGAAGGCATTTACCGGGTTGGATCTGCACAGCAAACGAAGTTTCGGGCCGATTGCAACATTAATCGATCTCCCGAAGCCGGATGTCAGCACAATTATCGCAGCGATGCGAAGCGGTTACTTTTGGACTGAAAGCCAGTTCTTTGATACCGATTCACGGGCGAATATTAATGCTCTCCGCCGGGGAGGAATATATTCTGCCAGAATTTTGCTGAATATCGCCCGTGTCATAAAGCATCAATTTTAATTATATTTATGCTTTTATTTTAGTATTGATATTTAATGCTTCACAAACTCAAAAATACAAAATGTATGGGCAGTATGCAATGAGCGATGAATGGAAAATTAGAAAACCACCAATAGTTATTAATTAAATAGCAATGCCGATAATCCTTAAGTGAGCCAAATGATGGCGATTTTCATTCTCGATTGCAGTAGCATAAAAACTTGAACATTACGGCCAAAAGTGATAGAATAAATGCCAGGGATCCGAAAATGATAGAATCTGGCCAACAATAAAAAACGCCGCACTGCGAGAAGAAGACCATGATCGAGAATCTGAGTAAAGCGCTGGCCTATTTTAGAGGGCTGCTGTTGAAAAGGAAAGTGATTGCCTCGGGACCGATCAAGTCTTATGGGGGAATCGTGATCCGCAAGGATAATGGAATTATCAGGATAGGCGCGAAATCTACACTCTGGTTCAAAGTCAAGCTGGTGGCGAGATCATTTACCGATGGAAAACCTGCAGTTCTTGAAATTGGCAATCGAACCTCTGTAGGGGATGGAACTCAAATCCATTGCGGGGAATCGATCAAAATTGGTAATGACGTTCTAATTTCATGGGATGTCAATATTTTAGATCATGATTACCACTCGTCAGGCGGCGGTAAAGTAATGCCCAGGCCAGTTGTTATTGAAGATGAGGTTTGGATAGGAATTCGTTGCCTGATTCTTAAGGGAGTAACTATTGGCAAAGGAGCAATAATCGGTGCGGGATCAGTTGTAACCAGGGATGTACCGCCCTATACATTCGCCGCAGGAAATCCGGCGAAGGCGATAAAGAAAATGCCATCCTGGAAAGGGTCGTTTGACGAAGATTCTTAAAAGAGAAATACGAAGTAAGGCGCTGTTTAATTCCTAAATAAATGTCCAAGATTAATCTCATGCATGTCGTATTGAACCTGGGAGTGGCCGGGCTCGAACGAGTTGTCACCGAATTGTCACTCAGGATGAACCGCGATATTTTTAATGTCGAGGTTTGCTGCCTCAGTTTTCGCGGCCATTTTGCTGATGTTCTCGAAAGCAAGGGCATAAAAGTAACTTTGGTACAACAAAACCAGAAACGATTTGACCCGGCCCTTCCCTGGCGACTCCGGAGCTTTCTAAAAGAGAAGAACGTTCATATTCTTCATGCCCACACGGGGACCTATTTTTTCGGTGCAGTTTCGGCATTAATGGCAAGGGTTCCGGCTGTTTTTTACACCGAGCATGGCCGCTTTATCGTTGATCCGCTGGTACGAGTGATCGAGGACCGGATTGGAGTCCGTTTGACGGATAAGGTCATTGCTGTCTCCCCTGAGCTGAAAGAGCGATTAATTAAGAAGATTAAATTTCCCGCGAGCAAAGTTAGCGTAGTGGTTAATGGCGTTAACATGGACTTATTTTGTCCGCGGCCCAAATCAAAAGCAATCTTAAATGAACTCGGAATTCCAGTCGATAGCCGGATTATCGGGGCGGTGGGACGATTCGAACTGGTCAAGGACCACCTAACCTTGCTTAAAGCTTTTGAATTTATCAGCCAGAAGATACCGAATACGATGCTGCTTTTGGTCGGAGACGGTTCGCTGAGAGATAATCTTACACGATATGCCGATTCTCATGGTTTCAGAAATCGGGTGATTTTTGCCGGGGAGAGAAATAATGTTCCTGAGATGTTGAACCTGATGGATATATTCGTGCTTCCTTCTCTTTCCGAAGGCACTTCGGTCTCATTATTGGAAGCAATGGCCTCCGGGGTTGCGGCGGTAGTCACAAATGTGGGAGGGAATCCGTCAATTGTGGAACACGGTCAGAATGGTCTGCTGGTCGAACCGGATAACCCGCCAGAGATGGCTGAGGCTATCCGCACATTGGTAATTGACGATAAAACCCGCCGCCTCTATAGCGGAAATTCGCTTGAGATAATCAAGCGCAGCTACAGTCTCGATAAAACAATTGAAACCTATACCGGCATGTACCTGAATGTCTTGCAGAAAAAGCGAAAGTTCAAAAGTTTGTTGTCGGAGCTTCAGAAAGAATATCCACAGTATTTTCCGCCGCTCATCGGACGGGTCGAACACGGCGGTGATTTATCCCAAGCTGATGGGAATAGCAGATGATCGTAATTGAAATCATATTCTGGGCCGGCCTCGGACTTATTTTCTGGACATATTTCGGGTATTATATCCTGCTGAAACTATTATCATTCATTTTAATTGAAAGCAATCATAAACAAAAGAGCTTTCCTGATGTGAGCATTATTGTCACCGCGCATAACGAAGAAAAACGAATCGCCGATAAAATTATAAATACACTCAGTCTCGATTATCCCCCCGAGAAAGTTCAGCTTATTATTGTTTCGGACGGCTCAACCGATCGTACAGTGGAAATCGCGAGCGGTTATTGCGGTCGGGGCGTTGAACTATTGGTAATTCCCGGTCGTCATGGAAAACATTATGGACAAGGCGAAGCGCTCAAGATCGCCCGCAACGATATTGTGGTGCTTTCCGACGCAACTACCTTCCTCGATCCCGATTCTCTGAAGAATCTGGTTGGTAACTTTGTTGATCCGAAAATTGGATGCGTTTCGGGACTTGATAAGGTTCCAGGCACAAACAACGGTTTGTCAGGTGAGGGAGCCTATGTTGGATATGAAATGAAATTGCGCGATTTAGAGAGCAGGGTAGGATCATTAGTCGGAGCCAGCGGGTCATTCTATGCAGTCAGGAAATCGCTCACCAAACAATGGCATCCAAACATGTCCAATGATTTTTATCTTCCAATTATTGCCCGAATGAAGGGATTCAGGACAATATTGGATAACTCTGCGATTGGCACTTATAGTATCCTTGAGGATCAGGATAGGGAATTTCAGAGAAAAGTCAGGACCGTAGTCCATGGAATCGACGTGCTATTTCATTTTAAGGCAATTCTCAACCCATTTAAATATGGTTTTTTTTCAATCCAGGTGTTCAGCCATAAGTTGATGCGCTGGCTTGTGCCATTCGCCCTGTTCATTATCTTCGCTGCCAACATCCCTCTTAGCGTTAATAACGAGTATTATTATGGTGCGTTAGCCTGTCAGTCGTTTCTTTATCTACTAACATTACTGGCCTTCGTTGTTAAGCCCCTGCAAAATAATAGAGTAATTAAAATACCTTACTTTTTCGTGATGGCAAACCATTCTATTCTCATAGCCTGGATCGATTTTATAAAAGGCGAAAGATATATTACATGGGCGAGAACAGAACGATAAATATCTGCCAGCTTGCCTCAGGCGATCTCTGGGCTGGGGCAGAAGTGCAGATGTATACGCTATCATCCTCTCTGTCGCGCATCCCCGAAGTGAAACTGCTTGCTGTTGTTTTGAATGAGGGCAGACTATCTGAACGGCTGCGGCAATCAGGAGTTGAGGTAATCGTCATCGATGAAACAAAGCATTCTTTCGTGTCCTTGCGAAATGAGCTAATCAAGGTTCTAAATGGAAGAAATATTGATATTCTACATAGCCACCGTTACAAAGAGAACTTGCTCGCCGCCTGGGTCAGGCGAAAATGCCAAATAAAGTATCTGGTCCAGACCGTTCATGGCATTGAGGAACGTCGAACTGGAATAATAAAACTCAAAAGCAGGCTGACGACACTTATTAACATATACAATTCTCAAAGGCATTTCGATAGGGTTATCGCTGTATCGTCCGAGATAAAAAAGCGGCTTGAGAACCAATATCGGTCAGATCAAATTGTAATGATTCACAACTGCATCGAAGTCTCCAATCTTGCACCGATCAAGAGTCCCAGTCTTGTAAAAGCAGAATTGAAAATAGACGCTGGAAATCTAATCGTTGGCACGGTGGGCAGGTTAGTTCCGGTTAAGGGATATGAAATATTCCTACAAATGGCAAAGATACTAGTTACCAATCATCGTAACCTCACTTTCTTACTTGTCGGTGATGGCCCTCTGAAAAGGGAGCTCGAAAAGATGGCTGGTGATATAGGATTGGGGGGAAGAGTATTATTCACTGGTTTTAGAGAAGACGTTTTAAGCATGGTAAACTGTCTCGACTTGTTTGTAATGTCATCCTACCATGAGGGTATACCTATGGCGCTTTTGGAGGCAATGGCGCTCAAAAAGGCTGTCGTTTCCACCGCCGTTGGCGGAATAATGGAAGTAATAGAGAACGGGATATCCGGACTCCTGGTTAAATCAGGCGACCCCCAGCTCCTTGCAGAAGCTTGCGAAAGTCCACTTGATAGCGCCGAATTTCGTCAGCGTCTGGGCTGTGCAGCAGCAACGAGGATTAACCGGGAGTTTTCGATTGACAATCAATTACGCGAGACATTAATAATGTATCAAGAACTTATCGAAAAGGATTAGATATAAATGATCCCCTGGTTTGTTCGAAATTGCATTTATCGGCCGATTTACCAATTGCGTGGTGAAAAGGTGTTTTCATTATTGGGGGATGTTGCCGCTTTTCACAAACAGCCTTACGAGAAGATGGTTGATTTGCAATGGGTAAAGGCGAAATCGCTTCTTGAATATGCTTTTAATAACAGCAAGTATTATAGTAAAATCTTGCCCAAGCCTAATACTCAAAAAGGGCAATCGGATTATTGTGCGCAGTTCAACCAAATTCCATTCCTTACCAAAAAGATTCTGAGAGATAATTTTCAGAGTATCCTTTCGATTCAACCTCTTAAAACGTCTCCTCGGAAAACCTCAGGTTCAACAGGTGTCCCGCTCTGGTTGGTGAAGGATAGAACGGCGACTGCCTATATGGATGCACTGATGTACGATGTTTATGGCTGGCATGGGATCAAAATCGGAGATAAGCAGGGAAGATTTTGGGGAATGCCGCTGGATCGCAAAACCAGGCTTAAATGGCAGATCAAGGACCTGCTCTTCAATCGTAAAAGATGTAATTCGTTTGAATTAACCAAAAGTGCCTGTCAACGGTATTACGAAATATTGGAGTCGTTCAAGCCAAAGTATTTTTATGGTTACCCCAGTGCGATTTGCGAATTTATTAGAAATATTGAAGAGTCCGGGTTAATTCCATCAAAACTGAATATCAAGGTTGTCATCACCACCGGTGAAATCCTTTATGAAAATCAGAGAGCGATTATCGAAAAGGCCCTCGGTTCAAGGGTAGTCAACGAGTATGGCAACACTGAAAATGGCATAATCGCTTTTGAGTGTCCCGGGGGGCGTATGCATTTAATGATCCATAATCTCTTGATTGAAATTGTTAATCCCGAAACCGGACAACAGGTCCCCGACGGCGAACCGGGTGAAATTGCGCTTACGGAGCTTTATTCTTATGCGCTTCCATTTATTAGATACAGAACTGGCGACATGGCGATAATTAGTCGATCGAGGTGCGAGTGCGGGCTCCAATCTCCAACGGTTGAGAATATACAGGGCAGAGTATCAGATTTTGCCTTGTCCCCTGACGGCCGAAAAATTTCGGGCCCCATTGTAAATTATACAATGACCAAAGGTATTGAAAGATTCAGAGTCATCCAAAAGGCAACGGATCAAATATTAGTCTTAATTGAATCGAATTCGCCGGTACAACAGGCACAATTAGATGAGATCGCTTATAAATGGAAGGCCTTGCTTGGACAAACTGTCAATGTTGAAATCCAGCTGGTTGATAAACTTCCGCTCGATAAATCGGGCAAATTAAGGTCTTTTATTTCCGAGATACCGGGCTAATAATACCGATTTTCCGGATAACTTCCTCCAAAATTGTAACCGTTCTTGCCGAATAATAAATAACGAATAAATATCCCAATTGAAAAAAATAGTGAATGTTATGATACTTAATGGCTCTATTTAGCACCGTGGCTGCAAGTAAACCTATCATCAATACTATCGATACAAACAGGTATTTCAGGTCATAACACGAAATGGGAATTGAAATAGCAAAGGCCAATAACAGAACCATGAAAAGCAAAGTCATGACCAAGGGCCTATCAAATCTCTTCCTTCCAATTGTTGATAACATGCTCGTAGCATACCAGCGCTCTCTCCGATAAAATTTGCTAATCGAATCCGGATTTTTATAATGCACGATCTTGATCAATGGATCTTCGATCATCAGAAATCCCGATTCGCAGATGCGAAGCCCAATGTCGTAATCTTCGTCGGTCGTCAATTTATCATTGAAACCGCCAATTCTTTCAAATACAGATCGACGGATTACAAGATTACATGTATTAATCCATTTCACAATAGTTTTGCTTTTGTTCCTGTTAGAGGACCAGGCTTTTACAATCCAATTTGAGTTATCGGGTATTTCATAATGAGATCCGGTAGCGCCAACCATGTCATCTTTGAAAACATCAAGCGCAGACTGCCGCCATCCGGGACTGATCGTACAATCGGAATCGATAAAGGCGAAACAATCTCCTACAGCTGATTTAACTCCTGCGTTTCTCATCGCGGCGATTGTAATAGTGGGAAGCTGTAATATTTTTACATTAGGATATTCATTGACGATCATAATTGTACTATCGCTGGAGCCATTATCAACAACGATAATTTCGTCACAGGTGCGATCCATCTCAAGTAAAATAGACTCCAAGCATTGCCGGATATATTTTTCACCATTAAGAACGGGAATAATGAAGCTAAATCGTTGTTTTTCCATCATTTGCAACTCAAACTTAAGGTATCAACTTCCGAGATTAATACAATATTGCATAACATGATGCAAGCGATTTGTTTAGATAAAAGTGGATATTACTCAGTGCCCAATGTTTGAACAGAATTGGATATAATATGGATGTACCTGGGACACATTATCGTTCTATAATTTGTTATAATTCATTCGGTTAACTTAATAATATAAATTATCAGTACAGGCTTTGATTTTGCTGGTAATAGCCGATAATAATACTGTATATTCCCTCTGAGGATGCTTTAAATTTGGAGGTATCGATGCGTCAAATGTTTTTAAGAGCAGTTACGATATTAATTATCGCAGCAAGCTCAGTGGGGGCAAGGACTTATTATGTTACTAAG
>DOTU01000334.1 GCA_003520965.1 Candidatus Zixiibacteriota bacterium | reverse complement strand
TTTACTATTGACTGTCCTTGGTCGCATTAATACTATAAGGGAAACATCCTATAAACATCAAAGGAAATTATGGGAAAAATAAAGGGCACATTTGCCAAAACGTACGATAGCTTTATCAAGCGTCCCAGCCTCTTACCGGCGGGGCTCTTGGAGTTGGTGCGTACGACTAAACCCAAAAGCGTGGTTGATTTCGCGTGCGGGACTGGAAATGTAGCAGTAGGGCTATCGCTTGAGGGGTACGACGTCACTGGGGTCGACTACTCTCCCGATATGTTAAGGGTCGCCCGGGCAAAGGCCAGAGAGTACAAATCCGATACCAGGTTTATCATCGGGGATATCGCTAAGGTAGACTTGGGTAGGAAATTTGATCTACTGCTTTGCACCGGAAATTCGATCCCGCATTTTACCAAGCAAAGGGATCTCCGCCGTCTACTGGTAAACTGTAAACGTCATCTTGCCCCCCGAGGACGTCTTATATTTCAGCAACTCAATTATGATCGCATGCTTAAGGAAGGATCGGGCACATTCGCAATAGAAAGTGGAGAGGATGGCGTTATCAGGATTAAGCAGAGTCGTTTCAGCCGAGGCATGGCGGAGTTTTTCATAACCATTGTCGATAGCCGCAAGGTGCCACCGGGGATATCCACAACAAAGAGAGCCATCAAACCATGGTTGAAAGCAGAGCTAATTGAAGCGTTACAAGAAGCCGGTTTTATTAGAATCCGTGCTTTGGGCAGATATAACAATGAACCGTTTACCCTGAAATCGAAAGATCTGATCTTGATTGCCTCTTCCAAGGAAAGCTATAAGTAAAGCTGAGGGCATAATTTAGGCCGGATTTCCGGTGCCCAAAGATTTATATTGACTGGGATGGCAATTGGCTTATTTTAGGGGTCCAAGGCGCTATCGTCTAGGGGTCAGGACGGGTGGTTCTCAGCCACCAGACCGGGGTTCGATTCCCCGTAGCGCTACCAGATTTATAAGCCCCTGCCATTCAATGTGATAGCAGGGGTTTATCATATATGTAATTGTCTATAATAAAACCGTTGTGCCAGATTTGTGGCAAGTATGTGACACAAATATTTACGAAATTAACTACTCCTGTATTTGAATGATCGATTCATAACAACAAGTTATATAAAATCACTTGTTGATATTATATCAAAATCACGATGGTTTGGAAGCAAAGATTCTAGGCCGCATATCGCTGTAAGTTATTGAATAGCATCGGATGAATGATTTGGTTTAAATTCAAAATTAATATTTTTACCGGTGATTTTAAACCGGTAGGTAAAACGACAATTATCTACTGAATTTGTGCCTTAATTTCAAGAAAATTATATTGAAATTGCGATCATAAAATGATGGCGTAATGCACACATCTGATTAACCTAGAATTAACTATTCCGACCTTCGGGTCCCAAACCCGAAGAAGGATGATTGCCGAAGGAATTTGCTCGATGCATTTATTGTACAAGCGTGATAAAAAAGGGCGGCTCAGTACCACCCTCGATAATGCGAAATTCCCGCCCCCGCTTATTTATAACTCAAACACTGCTTGACAAACCCATACCAGAGTGATATGTCTTGCTATGGAAAGAGGTTTGTGGTTGGGTAACCTTGCCTCGCTCCTCCACGAGATTTGAGCAGACAAGACGCTATATCTGAATTAACAATGAAGGGATTAAGAGTCATGTGCTCATTTCTTGTGCTTGTCATGGATATCAATGAGAAGCCTCTCCAAGGGGCCCTTGTTCGCATTGAGTTCACATCGCCTGAACGGGCTTTATCAGCTCTTGAATACACCACTGTATCAGGCGTGGCCAATTTCAGAGGTCAGGCGGAGGGCCAAGTTAAAGTTTTCGTTAACGGTAAAGATTTCGGCACTTATTATTACGAAGACAATGGGAAAATTACGATTTGGACCTGAGGCGTCGTGCCTTTTGTATCAACTATTTCCTTAGCTGATTCCTCCATATTTTAATTTTCTATCGCTTTTATCTTCATTAATTCGCTTCTCGTTTTACTTTCATGGGTCCATTAATTGTGTTACTACCCATAAATTTATATAGCGATTCAACCGCTGCCTTACATCATTCCAGGTTCCATTAGGGAACATCTGATGAATGTAACAAGCCATAATTGATACATCGCCTATGTTGTTTTAATACTAAATATGTCGATAACCATTGTAGCTTAAATAAATGTGGAAGATGCTTGTACGTCAGACCGATTCATTTTTCCCATGGATAAAATCGGCTGGCGTGAATCAGTATTTACAGTTGTAAAACAAAGTAACGAGAGTTGTACCATGGTAAACACGGTTAGAAATGAAAAATCGGACTATGATTCTGCCCCGGAAGATGATCTTAGCGTCAGGCGAGTTGTTCAGCAATTATCGGCGCTACTTGCGGCGGGACTCGGTCTTTTCGCTTTAATCGCATGGATTTCGGGAAAGCCACAGCTGGCGGCATTCGGGCAGGGCATGATACCTATGGCTCCGAGTACCGCAATTCTCTTTCTGGTCTTTGGCTCGATTATCTTTTTTCATAGCCTCTTTCCGCTAAGCCTCCGAGTGAACAGACTAAACCAGTTATTGGGCTGGATCGGGACCTTAATTTCCTTACTGTTATTTGCCCTCTATTTGGTGAGAGTTAAATCGTCAATTGAGCATTTCGGTTTTCGTATCGCTGACACCATTAGCGGTGTGTCTATCGGTTATATGTCGCCTGTGACCGCAATATGCTTTGCCTTTACCGGTCTTGCAATCCTGGCACTATTATCATCATCCTCAAATCGTAAATGGCGGTTTGTGGAGGCTTACGGCCTTGCTGCCGTTGTGGCCATGGTCAACGTTATTATGATTATTGCCTATCTTTGGGGAAAACCCCTGTTTTACGGCACCAGTATCATTCCGCCGGCAATTCCAACATCTCTATCGTTTGTAATGATCGGTATCGCCATTCTGTTGCTTTCGCATCAACAAGCTTCGGTAAATAATGACATACGTGAAAATACCGGGATAAATGCCGCATACTTTTATATTGCGATGTTCACCTTAGCCGCAACAGGTATCATCACGCTCGGATATCTTTATATACGAAATTTCGAACAACAATACCGCGCGGAAATTGATAAACAACTTGTATTTGTGGCCAACGCCAAAACAGACGGATTGCTGCAATGGAAACACGAGCGCCTGGGAAACGCCTCGGTCTTTTACAATAACCCGGCTTTTGTTACATTGGTTAGCCGCTATTTCGACGACTCAACCGGTGTCAATAATCAAAAGCAGCTTCATGGGTGGCTGGCTAAGCTCGAAACTTATGCCGAGTACGACCGCGTAATTCTACTGGATACTCGCTATAATAATCGGATGTCGGTCCCTGAAAAAAACGAACCGGTCGATAAACCTTTAATTAAGCAAGCCATAGAAAGCATGCGATCAGGTCAAATCGGATTTGTTGATTTTTACCTGTGTGAGAATGACCATCGTGTATATCTGGGAATCATCGTTCCAATTATTGATGAGCCCGGCAATCAACGGATCGGAGCTATTGCCCTTTGCATCGACCCGGAGAAACAACTGTATCCCACTATCAATAAACAATTCCAACTCAATCGAACGGGAGAATCAATTCTCGTCCGCAGAGATGGAGATAGCGTTCTTTTCTTAAATGAGTTGAAATTCCGTAAGGATTCCGCCCTTAAAATGCGAGTCTCAATAGCAAACCATAAAGAGTTCCCCTCCGTGAAAGCGGTACTCGGGCAGGAAGGCATCGTCGAGGGTATAGACTACAGAGACATGCCGGTGATCGCCGCAGTGAGCGCCGTACCCGGTACGCCGTGGTTCCTGCTCGATAAAATTGATCAATCTGAAGCGTATGCTCCGGTCAGGAATCGGGCTTGGATGACTATCGGATTGGTTGGCCTATTGCTCTTAGGTATGGCTATTAGCCTTGTTTTCGTCTGGCGACAGCGTCGCATGCAATATTACCATGAGAAGAGCGTCGCGGAAGAGGCGCTTCGGGAATCGCACGAGGTTTTACAGGCGATTCTCAACTCCATACCCGCGAGGGTCTTTTGGAAAGATAAAAACCTGCTGCTCCTCGGCTGCAATACGGCATTTGCCAAAGACGCCGGGTTTGAGAAACCCGAAGACATCCTCGGCAAAGACGACTTTTATATGGGCTGGCGTGATCAGGCCGAACTCTACCGGGCTGACGACCGCATGGTAATAGAAAGTGGGAAAGCCAAGCTTAATATCGATGAGCCACAAACAACGCCCTCGGGCGAGCAGATTCACCTGCTAACGAGCAAGGTCCCGCTTCGGGATGCCGATGGGGCAATTGTTGGTGTGCTGGGGACTTATCAGGATATCACTGAGCTCAAAGATTTCGAAAGAAAATTGAAAATCTTCTCAGATGCGGTTGAAGGAGCCAATGATGGCTTCCTGATGAGTGATATTAATGGCCGAATAAGCTATGTGAATAGATCGATTGAAAAATATTTTGGTTACTCGCGTGAAGAGTTGATGGGAAAGCCCATAGGTATACTAAGCAAGAACCCCGAAGAAGCCAAAGATATATTTAAAACCGTAAATAATGAAGGTAAATGGGACGGGGAAGTGCTGAGTGTAAAAAAGGATGGGGAAGCATTCCTCGCCTCCTTGTCGGTCTCTTTCGTCACGACCCAGGATAATATTCCAATTGGAACAATGGGCATATTACGTGATATCACCGAGCGAAAGAAAGCTGAACAAGCGCTTCGGGAAAACGAGCAACGTCTCCGTGGCATTTTAGATGCAACGCCCTTCCCTATTGCATTAGTTGATGTCGAGGGCAATAACATCGAATACTGGAGTCGCAGCGCCGTCAGCCTTTTTGGACATACCGCGTCCTCCGCAACTGAGTGGTATCAAAAAGCATACCCGGATGCAAATTACCGGCGCGAGGTGATTAAGCGGTGGAACAATGCCCAGGAAAGGGCGCGAATATCGGGCCAGGCGGTCAATGCTGGAGAATACCGGATTACCTGCGACAATGGATCGATACGCATTTGCGAGCTCTACGCCGCTTTTATTGCAGATAAACTCATTGTCACGTTTAATGATCTCGCCGAGCGCAAGTTGGCCGAAGAAGCGCTGCGAGAAAGCGAAGAAAAATACCGAACTATTATCGAAAACATGCAGGATGCATTCTATAGAACTGATTTCGATGGCAACTTAATTCTCTTGAGTCCATCGGGAGCTAAGCATTTGGGATATGATTCGATTGATCAACTGATAGGCGTTAATGTGGCCAATGACTTGTATGCTGACCCGGAAGATAGACCGCGATTCCTCAAAGCGCTCATGGCTGAGGGATCGGTGCTTGATTATGAATTACGTCTTAAGCGAAAAGATGGCAGCGTATTTTTCTGCTCAGCCAGCAGTCAATTTTATCGCGATGCCAATGGCAAGGTAGTGGGTGTTGAGGGGATTCTCAGAGACATTAACGAGCGCAAACAGGCCGAGCAAGATCTTCTAGCTTCGGAGGAACGCTACAGATTATTGATTGAAAATGCAAACGAGGCGATCTTTGTAATTCAGGATTTCAAAATCCCGTTTTCTAACAATAAGCTTGCGGAGATTCTCGATTACCATAATGAATATGTTATTGAAAAGAGCTTCCTGGATTATATCCATCCCGATGATAGAGAGGTTGTAGCTAATCGCCTTATGGCTCGGACAGAAGGAGGGCAGATTGGAAAACCGACCCCCTTCAGAGCCCTTACCTCCAACGGAAGCTACAAATGGCTCGAAGTCGATGCCGTTAGGATAGAATGGAATGGGCAACCTGCCACCCTGAATTTTGCTACCGAT
>DOTU01000317.1:6272-11849 GCA_003520965.1 Candidatus Zixiibacteriota bacterium | reverse complement strand
GAATGATGACGGCCGTTCCGATATTACGCTTGTTGGAGGTTCGCTTCATATATTCCTTAATCATGGGGGCAACCGATTCCAGGAATCCCAAAGTATCCTTGTTGACGGGGAATCACGTTCAATATCAATCTGTGATCTGAACGGAGATACCCTAAAAGATTTGGCGGTTGTTGATTATTATAATTCCAAAGTATACACTTTCCATAATATGGGTGAATCAGGGTTAATAATTCATGACACCCTTCAGGCAGCGCGAGGACCTCGCTGGTTAACAAGCGGTGACTTTGATTTTGATGGTGATATTGACCTGGCCGTGGCAAATAAGGAGGGTTCCTCTGTCTCTTTATTTACTAATACCGGAACTGGGGACTTTTTGATGCCACCATTAATTGATCTTCCTGTAGATCCAATCTGGGTAATATGCGCTAATTTGAATGATGATGAATATGATGATTTACTAATCGTGACTAGCTATGACAGCGTGGCAACCCTGATTAATGACGGCAATTTGAATTTTATCCGAAGGGGGATAGTTCACAAGAATGGAACTTTATATAAAGGCAATTTTAACGATAACGGGGCGGAAGATTTTTTCTTCGTGAGTAACGATTATACAAGGGATACCTGCAGCTTTTCATTTTACATTAATGACGGCAATGGATTTTTTAACCCAGGGTCTCAAATCAATATGCCATATTATCAGGCTCCCCACATATGTATTTCAGATATTAATGGGGATAATGTCAGTGATATTATATTGGGAGGAAATTACGATAGCTTATCGATATTCCTGGGCAATCCAGATGGTATCTTTAATGAACCGTATCAATTACATACCTTAATAGGATATGTAGGGTTTTTCCTAGCCTGTGATCTCGACTTAGATGGCGACAATGACCTTGTTATTGGAAATGACAGTTTAGCCATATTTCGGAATAACGGCAATGGCGTTTTTGAATGGATGTCATCTTATGTCCTCCCATCTCGTTACTATTATTCGCCTTTCGGAATTGACGTTGATGAGAATTCAGATCCGGATTTGATAGTAATTAGTGAATATCACCACACATATTCTATTCTGAGAAATGATGGCAATTTTATTTTTCGGGATGGCGGCACATTTAATTTAACCGGTTTCGGCACACCCACATTGGCCGCCGATGTAAATAGTGATGGAAAAACGGATTTAATCCTTTCAAAATTAGAACATTTTGGGGTGACTCCATTAATTAACCAAGGTAATGGTACATTTCAATCGACGGTGGGGTATGGAACAGATTATTATCGATCACTTTCCTGCGGCGATCTTAATGGCGATGGAGTTTTCGATCTAATCTATAGTGAATATGCTACAGGAGGTAACCGAAATAGAATTGGCATAATGCTGAACAGGTCGGTAGCGCAAAGTATCTCAGAAAATCAGAATCTTGATTTACCTAAATACTTCTCGATCAGTCAAAACTACCCCAACCCCTTCAATGCCCAAACCACTATCCGCTACACCTTGCCTACAGCATCAGATGTCTCAATCGATATCTTCGATATTACCGGCCGAAAGATCGAAACGATTATTTCTGGTCGTCAGGATGCGGGAGAATATGAGGCAGTCTGGAATGCCGCTGATTTAGCCTCTGGAATCTATTTCTACAAGCTTAAAGCTGGTGAATATTCTAAGACAGAAAAGTGCATCTTGCTAAAGTAGGACACGCCAGTTATATCTGACAACTGCAAAGTCTAAGCCACCGAACCTGACGGTTCTCGATTTTTACCGGGGACCCATACGCTTGCTCAAAGCAGGTGAGGTTCCCGATTTATTATTTTATTGTTCTTGACGATTATTATGAAGCTGATATATTTATTCCATATTCTCCTGCAGAAACATTCGTTCTGCGGAGAAAGCCCACGGTATTGAACGCAGTAGCTGAACCGGCTTTTACGACATTTGGAGGAAAAAATGAAAACTGCATGCACATGGTTGGCGATTCTATTGGGACTTTATTTTGCTTCAAGTGAGATTTATGCCCAGAATGTAGAATATGTGGGTTCAACGCTTTATTCCGAAGTTCGAGATACTAAGGTTGTCGGCAATTATGCCTATTGCGCATTTTTCGATGGTTTGGTAATTTTGAATATCTCAAATCCGACTTCTCCGATATATGTCAGTAAATGTTATCTTCCGGGCACTGCTAAGGGCCTGGATATTTCCGGCGATTATGCTTATGTGGCAGATTTTTCATATGGCCTTCGGATAATAGATATCTCTGACCCAGCCAACCCTGTATATGTCGGAGGCTATGATACCCAGGGTCAAGCCATGGATGTTGATGTATCAGGCAATTATGCTTTTATAGCGGATTGGAATTCCGGTCTGGAAGCGATAAACATTTCTAACCCGGCCAATCCGGTTTTTGCTGGAGCTTATGATACGCCGGGGACCGCTCTCGGCATATCTATTCAAGGTAATTACGCCTATGTTGCGGATGATATAATGGGCCTTCAAATATTGAATATTAGTAATCCTGCAAATCCCGCATTTATTGCAAATTTCGATACTGCCTTTAACGCTAGAAGCGTTTTTGTCGTGGGAAATTATGCTTACGTGGCGGGTTATGTATTTGGCCTCGTGGTGTTAGACATATCCAATCCGGCCGTGCCCGTATGCACCGGAGCCTATGATACTGAGGGCGACGCCGAAGATGTTGCTGTGCTTGGAGATTACGCCTACATAGCTGATTTTACTTATGGCTTGCAAATAGTGGATATTTCCAACCCTTATGATCCAGAGTACGCCGGGAATCTTGATACGTTAGGTTATGCCTATAGCGTTTTTGTTCTGGGTAATTATTCCTATATGGCGGAAGGTACAAACGTTCAAATTGTAGATATTTCCAATGAAGCAAATCCCGTACTCGCCGGCGCTTATAATGCGCCAAGCTCCGCGTATAGCGTTTTTATCCAGGGCAATTATGCCTACGTTGGAGATTATTCCTATGGCCTTCAGGTAATCAATGTTTCTAATCCGGCTAATCCTGGTTGTAACGGGCGATATGATACCCCAGGCTACGCTAACGGCGTTTTTGTTCAGGGAAATTACGCCTACGTGGCTGATGATTCCTCAGGTCTTCGAATAATAAACATATCCAACCCGGATAATCCTGTAAGTGTCGGAAGCTTCGATACGCCCGGATACGCACAGGACGTTTGTATTCAGGGCGATTATGCTTTTATTGCTGATAGATTTTCCGGTGTTCAGATAATCAATATCTCCAATCCGGCCAATCCGACATATACCGCAAGATTTGATACTACAGGCAACGTTTACGGCGTATATGTCTTGGGGAATTATGCTTATGTTGCGGATAATCCAGTTGGCCTTCTGATAGCGAATATCTCCGATCCGGCCCATCCCGTATATACGGGAAGTTATGATACGCCCGGATATCCTCAAGACGTTTTTGTTCGGGATAATTATGCTTATGTGGCAGATGGCTCTGCCGGTCTTCATATTATTAATGTTTCCAATCCGGCCCATCCAACATTCGTTGGAATTTGTGATACTCCCGATTATGCCCGTGAAGTTTTTGTCCAGGGTGATTATGCTTATGTAGCCGATGATTTATCCGGTCTTCAGATTGTTAATATTTCTAATTTGGCTAATCCTGTATTAGCGGCAAGCTTTGATACACCCGGCAGCGCCAAAAGTGTTTTTGTCTCAGGCGATTATATTTATATAGCCGACGGGTTTATGATAATGGTTTTAAGCTTCAACTCCACCGGAATTGATGACAACTACGAATCCCCAACCGCGTTCTCGATTCCCCAAAACTACCCCAACCCCTTCAACGCCCAAACCACAATTCACTATACACTACCCGTTTCTTCGGATGTCTCAATTGATATCTTCGATATTACTGGCAGGAAGATCAAAACGCTTCTTTCAGCCCATCAAGAGGCCGGAGAGCATGAGGTAGTCTGGAATGCGAAAGATCGAGCGTCCGGAATCTATTTCTATCGGCTTAAGGCGGGAGAATATTCTGAGACGGAAAAGTGTATTCTTCTGAAGTAGGATGCGCCATGCGCATCAACTTTGATATAAAAATCTCCCCCCCAATAAAAAAGGCAGGCCGAGCCTGCCTTTTCTATCGTTGAGATGCGCAAGTTAATTCAAATAAGCTCTTAACGCCTTTGACCTCGATGCGTGCCTCAGTCTGCGAATAGCTTTCTCCTTGATCTGACGAACCCGTTCCCTGGTAAGCGAGAATCTGGCGCCTATCTCCTCAAGGGTCAACGGCTTCTCGTGGTTGAGCCCGAAATAAAGGTTGATTACTTCCGCTTCCCTTGGGGTTAGCGTATCCAGCGCTTTCTCGATCTCAACCTTTAACGATTCGCTTAAAAGCGACTCATCAGGTGAAGGCTGCATCTCATCTTCAAGGATATCGATCAGGCTGTTATCCTCGGAGGCCGAAAACGGTGCATCCAGCGACAGGTGCGAGTTGGATATCTTCAATGTATCCGAAACCTCGCCTTCGGTCAGCGAAAGCTCCACGGCAATCTCATTCGGCGACGGCTCCCTACCGAGATCCTGTTGCAAAGATGACGATACCTTGCCTATTTTATGCAGAGTCCCAACCCTATTGAGCGGTAACCTGACGATCCTCGATTGCTCCGCTAATGCCTGAAGTATGGCCTGTCGTATCCACCAAACCGCGTAGGAAATGAACTTGAAACCCCTCGTCTCATCGAAGCGCTTGGCGGCCTTTATCAGGCCGATATTGCCCTCATTGATGAGATCCGCCAACGAGAGTCCCTGGTTCTGATACTGCTTGGCGACAGAGACAACAAAACGCAAATTAGCCTTGGTCAGCTTTTCGAGGGCCTTTTGGTCCCCCTTCCTGATCCGCTTGGCTAATTCAACTTCCTCGGCAGCATTTATAAGAGGAGTTTCACCGATCTCCCGAAGATAGAGATCTAAGGATCTATCCTCGTCACGGTACCTCCTGGTAGTTTTTGTCAACAGCATTGACTCCTTTGCTAAATCCTTATCCGGCATACGCCGGGCATAAATACAACCTTAATACAATTCTATTAGTTCCAAATTCCTATTGTTCCGGCGTTACCGCGACAAATATGTTTGCATTGCCCCTCTTAATATAAAAGGAGACCGGTTTGGTGTTCTTTTTTAGAGTACCAGCGATTCTATTGAAATCAGCAGCATTTCTAACATCTTTACCGCTGATCTTAACCACGATATCCCCTGCTCCCAAGCCTGCCTCATCGGCCGGACTGCCCGGCTCTACTCCCACAATAATCGCCCCGGGAGTGTACTCCACTCCATATTGACCGGCATTATCCGCTGTCAGCGTTTCCACCGAAAGGCCCAGCCAATGATCCTCTTGCATCTGCTCCGCCGGCTGCGTTTTATTTTCGCTTACATATTTGGTTCGATCACCAAGCTTAACATTCATAGTCCGGGTCGTGCCATTACGCCAGATATCGAGTTTTATATTTGAACCTGGACCGGACTTGGCGACCAGGAAACGGAACTGCTGGGCATTGGTCACCGATTCACCATCGAAT
>DOTU01000317.1:0-5866 GCA_003520965.1 Candidatus Zixiibacteriota bacterium | reverse complement strand
AAATAGCCTCGTACGACCTTGCCGCCCTGCACGAGCTGCTCAGACACGTCCTTAGCCATATTGATGGGAACAGCAAAGCCTATGCCGACATTACCCCCTGTTGGTGTGGCAATCGCCGAGTTAATGCCGATCGCTTGGCCTTGCAGGTTTACAAGCGGCCCCCCGGAGTTTCCGGGATTAATGGATGCGTCAGTTTGGATATAATTTTGATACGACGGATTGTCGCCCCCAAATGTGAGCCCCTGACGTCCTTTAGCGGACACAACTCCTACGGTAATGGTTCTATCAAGGCCTAAATTAGGAAATGGGTTTCCCACTGCCATTACCCAATCGCCTACCAAAATGGAATCAGAATCACCCAGTGAAATTATTGGAAGTTCATGATCGGCGCTAATTTTAAGCACGGCTACATCGGTTTCTTTATCGGCGCCAATCACATCTGCCTTGTAACTTCTTTGGTCTGAAAGAGTTACGGTTACCTTTTCGGCTCCCTCGACCACATGATTATTCGTTAATATATACCCATCTTTGGAGAAAATGAATCCCGAGCCAAGCGATTCTGACCGTCGCATACGGGGTTGATTCGGCGTCCGATTATCCGGAAGGCCGAAAAACCGCTTGAAAAAGTCATCATCCATAAAGTTATGGTATTTATCCTCAGTCACCGATTCGGCCGAAATATTGACAACAGCCGGCCTTACCGCTTCGGCAACACTAACAAACGGGGAGTGCCCATTGGTAGGTGCAATATCTGCGGAATTATCGTTCCGCAATGAGCGCTGAGGTTCGGCCTTTAGTTTATCGGGAATTGACAGATTCGAGCCAATGATCATCCCGACAAGAGCGAATATTACTCCAACCAAGAGTATCAGCACTACACCTCGAAACTGCGCCCAGTACCTCATTTTCTATTCCTCCTAAAGATGTTAAACTTGCATTTTACCAAATAATGTTATTTTGTCAACTTCTTTTTGGTAATACCAAAATCAGGCTAAAATGTTCCAGTTTTAAAGTAAACAGTTCATAATTTTCCCTTTGCCCTTAGATATCAATGGGTTACGATTGTTGCCGAACATATCCCATCCATATTTTTTGGGGGGAAAGGCACTTCTAATTATTTAAACTTCTTTTCAATCAACAAAGTTCGATATATCCATCCTTCTTAATATTTCGGAAATATTCTTCTAATTAGCGGAATCGTTTGGCGTTCCCAAAACTATAATAGCCGTATGGTTCTTGTATCACTTATGGCTGGCATAAGTTGGTTATTCAAGGTATACTCATTATGAAAATGCAAACACAAGGAGCAAAACAAATGTTCAGATTGAGCGCATTCAACAGAGGTGGCCTCAAATGAAAAAAGGCTTTCTTCTTACCTTATGCCTGATCGTCCTGACCTTCGCTAACGCCCTCGCAAAGCCTCAGGTTCAGAATAAAGGACTGGCAATTTTCGACGAGCTTAAGTCGCTGATAATTTCGGTGGCGGATTCAATCACCCCTGCAGTTGTACATATCGAAGTCGTAAAAAAACAAGATACACAAAGATTTCAGGCGCTGGGCTCGGGCGTGATAATCGATCGCACCGGCTATATCCTGACCAATGAACATGTGGTTGATAAGTATGTTGAAGTAACTGTTACCCCTGAATCCAATCGGGAATATCGGGCGGAAGTGATCGGAACCGACAAACTCACCGATCTGGCGTTGCTTAAGATCGACGTGCCATCAGATGTGCATTTACAGGTTGCCAAGCTCGGCAATTCCGACTCTCTGCAGGTTGGAGAATGGGTAATTGCAGTTGGCAATCCATACGGCTTTGACCGTACGGTTTCATTCGGGATTGTCTCAGGCAAGGGCCGCGTTTTAAGCGCCCAATCGAGTACTCCCCTGCTCAACGATTTTATCCAGACTGACGCCGCCATTGCACCCGGCTCATCGGGCGGACCGCTGGTTAACTTGAATGGTGAAGTCATCGGCATTAACTCCCGCGGCATGGGTCAGACTCAGGGATTTACAATTCCCATAAATATCGCAATTGAAGTCAAAGACAAACTGATGAAAACCGGCAATATCGAACGTGGCTGGCTGGGCGTGATCACTCAGCCACTGAATCGAAGTTACGCCAAATATCTCGGCAAGCCTGATATGGAAGGCATTCTTGTTTCTGATGTTCTTGACGGTTCCCCCGCGGCCAAGGCTGGCCTTCAAGCTGGTGATGTCCTTCTCAAGTACGATAATGATACGCTCAGCGCTGAGAAAGATGATGATCTTAACAGACTTGCCCTGTTGATCTCTCAATCACCTGTCGGAGCTGCCAAAAATGTTACAGTTTATCGCGACGGTACTACCAAAAAGCTCAGCATTGAAATCGGTGAGCAACCAAAGATTAAAGCTGATGAGTACGAAACTGGTTTAGGCTTTACTGTTAAGGAAATCACCGATGATATGTATCGCTCTCTCCTGCTCGAAACCAAACAAGGCGTCTATGTATCATTTGTTGATGTCGGTACGGTGGCCGATAAGGCATCTCTTTTTGAAGGTGATGTTATCACCGAAGTTAATCATCAACCAACACCTGATTTCAGGAGCTTCAAGGCTGCCATAAATCAGGCCGCCAACGATAATTATGTCCTGCTATCATTGCTTCGAGGCAAAGAGAGAAAATTAGGACTTCTGGATAAATCAAGTATCCCGTCTCCCGATTCTGCATCCAAGACTAAAGTTGATTAGACGTTTGTTTCGATTCTGAGAAATAATAAAGCCGGGAACCGCATTGCTTCCCGGTTTTATTTCATATAATTGAAATTCAAATTCTATTCAACGCCTGATTAAGATCCTCGATCAGATCGATTGGAGCCTCCAGGCCGATTGAGATGCGGATCATCGAATCGGTCAAACCTACCTTCTGGCACATTTCTTCCGGTACGCTGGCATGGGTATGCCTACGAGGATGCTCAATAAGGGTCTCCGTGCCGCCCAAACTGACTGCCAACCGGCAAATTTTAACATGGTTTAGCACCTCAAAGGCTTCCTTCTTCCCGCCTTTGACATAGAAGGAGATCAACGAGCCGGGGCCGCTGCATTGCTTTTTGAATATTGCACACTGTGGATCGTTCTCTTTGAGCAAACCTGGATATATTACTTTGGTCACGTTGGGATGGCCAACCAAAAACTCGGCGATCTGCATGGCATTTTCCGCGCACTTGCGCATCCGAAGCTCCACGGTTTCCAGCGAGCGCGATATCAACCAGCAGCAGAACGGGTCGGTTGTCGCTCCCACCACCGAACGGAACGATTTTACCTTGGTGAGCAAATCCTTCCCGCCTAATACAAAGCCGCCGATAAGATCCGAGTGACCGCCAAGAAACTTGGTGGCGGAATAGACTACCAGATCAACTCCCAGTTGGAACGGATGCTGAAAAACCGGCCCCAGGAAGGTGTTATCAGACACCACCAGCACCTTACCGTTAGCGCCTTTGTATTTTTTAGCAAGTTGAACAATTGCCTCGATATCGGTTTGAGCCATGGTGGGATTAGCCGGAGTCTCAATAAAGACCATAGCCACATTGTCTTTGTGAGCGTCAATGGCAGCTTTATATTCCGCCGGATCGGGGCCGTAAACGGGAATGGCATGTATTCCGAATTTAGAGAGGATGTCGTGAAAGAAATGCTCGGTGCCGCCGTAAACCGGAGCGGAGTAGATGATATAATCGCCGGGTTTCAGAAGAGCCAGGCACATCGTAGAAATTGCTGACATCCCCGATGGCAGTACTGCCGCGGCCTCGGCGCCAAGCTCCTGGGTCAGCATCTTGTCTTCGACAATCTCCATATTGGGATTGTTCATTCGGGAATAAATCAGGCCGAGATCGTCACCAGGAGTTCTCTTATCGGGGTTATTTTGTAGATAAAAGAAGCGCTCGCCGTCCTCCGCGGTTCTGAATAGGAATGTCGATGTTGGGAAAATTGGGACCTTGGCCGACATCTCGGAGAGATCGGGATCGTACCCCGCTGTCAGGACTCTGGTTTGCGGTTGGCAATTCGGCAGCGCCGATTTCCACCAGTTTTTCTTATTATCGCCGTGCACATCTACCTCACTTATTTATTTTGCATATTATTCAAATCGTTTCCAGAGCGAAAATATAGCCATTATCTGATGATTTCGCAATCGAAATGGAGAGATACCGATTGTGGTGCTTATCTTCTCCGCTAAAAGCTAAAAAAGATTGACATATTAACTGGACTCCAATATTCTTACGTAGCTTTAGCACTTGTTGATTTGCACCCAAATGAAGATTGCTTACGCGGCAGCCGTCCTCGGTCGCCCGTTCTTACGCTGTTGAATTTAGAAGAGTATAATGTGAAAAGGAGCATGATAATGCGCAATAAACCTACCATAATTTTGTCTTCGGTTTTGGCGATTCTTACTTTGTTAACGTTTATTTCCTGCTCAAAGGATAAACCAAGTACTCCGCCCGCGCAGGTGCCGACATTAACCACAGCCGCAGTCAGCGATATAACGCCAACGACGGCCCGATGCGGCGGGATTATCTCTTCCGACGGCGGGGCAATCGTTATCCATCGGGGCGTATGCTGGAATACGAATCCGATGCCTGTTTATTTTCATGATCAAACTTATGATAGCACCGGAACAGGGACATTCACCAGCATAATTACAGGCTTAAACGCCGCAACACACTACTATGTCCGTGCCTATGCCATGAATGATGCCGGAATCGGTTATGGCGATACTTTATCATTTACAACGGCCAACCCGGATTCATCGGGGACAATTATTGATATTAATAACAATATTTATCGGACGATAAAAATAGGTACTCAATGGTGGATGGCTGAGAATTTGAAAGTAACTAATTATCGAAATGGCGATTCGATTCCCAATGTGACGAGCGATAGTACATGGAAACTCACTTCCTTAGGAGGGTATTGCAACTATAACGATGATATAGGAAATGTGGCGGTATATGGTAGATTGTACAATTGGTTTGCTGTAAACGACAGCCGAAATATAGCGCCTGTAGGCTGGCATGTGGCCAGCGATTCCGACTGGCAAGTAATAATCGAATATCTTGGAGGATACCAAATTGCCGGGGGCAAGCTGAAAGAATCCGGCACCTCGCACTGGGACATCCCAAACCTTGGAGCCACTAATGAAAGCGGTTTTTCCGGCCTGCCTGGCGGTGTTCGAAGCAGCGATAATGGTGCTTACGCAGCGATGGGTAATTATGCCAATTTCTGGACGTCCACTGAGTACTTCGGTATTTATTCCTGGAATATCTATTTATATTCGAATTCTGGTGGAATCTATCGCCAATTTTTAACTAAGCGCCAGGGTTTCTCAGTCCGCTGCGTTAAGGATTAGATTCTAAGATGTGCCGTCAGGTGGCCTCACCTGACGGCTAATATTAAGTGTCAGTAGGTTAGCGCACCGGGAGATACGTCAAACCACAAAAAGCCCGTGGCTGGTATATGTGCTCGTATGCCAGCTTAAAACGCTTCAGGATGTCGCCGAAAAATCGCTTCCATCTTGAGGCATACGGAAGAATCGTATGTGTCCATCCCCAAAATACTTGCACTCAGGACTCCCCCCTTCCATTTAATAGTGGATTTTTTTACGGTTATTCAATATTTTATCGAACTTTGGATATTGTCAGGGGTATACTTTTCTTTGTGGATGATAAGATGCGGATAAAGATGGAAAAACAACAACTAACATGAGGGTATAAGCTATGGTTGAAGCCGACGGGTTATGCATGAGCTACGGTCCGGTGGTTGCATTGGCTGACGCCTCCTTCAAGGCAAAAAAAGGCGAAGTGTTGGGTCTGCTTGGCCCCAACGGCGCCGGTAA
>DOTU01000130.1:2022-5174 GCA_003520965.1 Candidatus Zixiibacteriota bacterium | reverse complement strand
AATTAGTAAAAAAAGACTTGACAACCTCAGTGAAGGTTAATATAAATCACCTCAAATTTTATGGAATTTGAATTATTCGATTAAAATTTGTAAGTTTAATGTTGAAATGGAAAATGTCTAGTATCGAAAGGAGGTGGCTGGATTAACTAGCGATCCGGCATCCGAAGGAACATCAAATTATTTAAAATAGGTAAGCGGGATGTGTGCTGGCATATCGGTCTGGCGCGTATCCTAATTTTTTTTGATACCGATTCAATTTTTAGGAAAGGAAAAGACAAAATGTCTAAGAAGTTATTGTTAATCGTCGCCGCCCTGGCACTGTTGGCAGTGATGGTTGGATGCAGCAAGCCCCCAGAGGCCGAAATGCAGAGAGCAAATACCTCGATGGAAGCCGCCAGGACAGCTGAGGCCGAAACCTACGTACCGGATAGTTTCCGCGCCGCCATGGACACCCTGAATACAGCCGATGCCGCCAAGAAGGAGCAGGATTCAAAGTTCGCTCTCTTCAGAAGCTATGGCAAGTCCAAAGAGATGTTCGTTCGCGCTGAAGAAATGTTCAACAACGTCGCTACCGAAGCAGCCGCCGAGAAGGAAAGAGTGCATCAGTTAGTAGTGGCAGCCCTCGCCGAGGCTAAGGGTGTCGTTGATTCCGCCAGTGCAGCTCTGGCCAAAGCCCCCCGCGGCAAAGGCAGCAAGGCCGACATCGAACTAATTAAGGCCGATCTTGATGCAGTTCAAGTTGGTTACGCCGATGCCGAAGCCGATATCAACGCTGGCAAGTATATGCAAGCGAAAGCTAAGGTTGAGAACGTGGTTAATGGCGCTCACAAGATCATGCAAGAGATCGCCGACGCCGCTGCCCGTAAAGCCGGTAAGATGTAATTTAATTAAATCTTTTGGCATCAGGGGCCGTCTTATTCCAAGGCGGCCCTTGCCATAAGAGGAAAAATTTAACACTTAAGTAACGGAATAATTAAGAGTTGAAAAAAATCACCCGCTTCGCGGCTTACATTTTTTTAATAGGTCTGTTTGGTATCTCCTGCCAGGACCCTCCGGTAGCTGCACTTGACGGCGCCAAAGTTGCGCTTAAGCTGGCTTCCGATGTCGGAGCGCTTCGTTATGCCGAAGATCAATATCGCGTATCTGAAAAACTTCTTCGTGATGGTTGGATGGAAATGGCTCATCAAAATGGACGGTTAGCCCCTTTCCGTAACTACCATAACGCTGATTCCCTCCTGGCCTTAGCCGCTAAAACCGCCCGCGACGCCCAGCGTTTGAGTTTGGAGACAATTCGCAGTTTGGATTCGCTGGCTCGAAGTGAGCGCAACGATCTTCACGTTGAACTAAGCACTTGGCGGGAATCACTTGATGGTGCACTGGAAAATTTCCAGGCCGAGCGACATTGGACCTCGGCGGAGTTCGCCCTCAATCAAGCGGACTTTTTAATCCGCAAATCGGAATTCGACGAAGCCCGTAAAACCCTTCAGAAAGGGCGCGACGAGCTGCGCAACATGGAAAAGGCTGTCGCCGAATATGCCAACGATGAGGCCCAAAAGATAGGGGTCTGGCGGCGTTGGGTAAATGAGACTCTGGATGAGTCAAAAACCAACGGAACTTATGCAATAATAATTGATAAAAGTGCTCATAAGACATACCTTGTTAAATCGGGGCAATTGGTTCGATCATTCGGCTGCGAACTGGGCTACAACTCGGCCCGTCAAAAGCTTTTTGCCGGAGATGGCGCCACCCCCGAGGGGACATATTACGTGACAAAGGTTAAGCACAGCAGTAAATTCCACAAAGCGCTTTTGATTAATTTCCCTAACCAGGTGGATCTTCGTCGTCTTAGAGATAATAAAGTCAAAGGGATAATTTCCCGTTACGCCCGGGCCGGTGCCTTGATAGAGATTCACGGTGAAGGTGGTAAAAACAGAGATTGGACAGATGGTTGCATAGCGATGACTAACGAGGATATTGATCACTTGATGCAGTATTCCTCTGTTGGCATGCCGGTAACCATTGTCCGGCGATCGGATTTATGGCCATGAAAAAGCTAATGTTGTTTATCATTCTGCCGCTTTTCCTGATAATGATTGGGTTGGCGTCGCTCATAATACTCAAAGAAGCCAAACCGCCACAGGAGAGCCTAACATTGGCAAACGATACTACGTTTGCTCCATTGCCGGCCGATAAAAAGGCTGCTCAAAAGGAATTGGTGAAGGCTACTAAAATCCTCGAGCAAATGAAGCCCAAAATCCCATATATCGTTATCGATACCCACGCCAATAAGCTTAGTTTGCGCACCGAGGATTCGCTTATCTATAAGGCTACCTGTTCCACAGGTTCCGGTGGTATTTTGGTGGATAGCCTGACTGGCCGCAAATGGAGTTTCAATACGCCGCGCGGAGTTTTCAAAGTCGATAACAAAATCAAGCAACCCTGGTGGCGCAAGCCCGATTGGGCTTTTATCGAAGAAGGCGAAAAGCCCCCCAAAGATGAAAGTGAAAGGCTTGATCCCGAAATGCTGGGTGATTTCGCGTTGGGATTCGGTAACGGTTATTTTATTCATGGTACGGTCTATGAGCGGCTACTGGGAGTAAGCGTTACGCATGGTTGTGTCAGGCTTGGCTCAGAAGACCTAAAAGTCATTTATGATAAGGTAAAACCGGGTACTCCGGTTTATATTTTCTAATGCAAACAAAGCTTAAATTATATTCGATTGCGATCCTTGCGCTTTTCTCGATCCTGGCCTGCCAGAAAAAGAGCGGGCATGACTCCAATTCGCAATCCCGGGCTGATAAAAATTTTGTTTGGCCAGAGGCCGAAAAGGAATATGAGCAGATCCAGGCGGAACTGCGTTTAGCTCGAACAGTGAAGCCTTATCTGGTTTTAGATTTCAAGAGGCGGGAAGTTGAAATCAGGCTGAAAGGCGCCGAGGTCTGGAATTATCCGATGAAAACGCTGGAAGGGAACTACGGCGATTTGGTGGATTTTTCAAAGAGATTCCAGGGAGAAGAAAATCTTCTTATCCGTCCGGTTTTGGAGAAACATCTTTTTGCATCATCCGGAAAAACGCCCGATTCCGTACTGGCTATAGTCGGGAAAGCGGTTAATGTCGATCCGTCGCTTTTACAGAGGCAGGTGCCCCAGCG
>DOTU01000130.1:0-1674 GCA_003520965.1 Candidatus Zixiibacteriota bacterium | reverse complement strand
GCTGACGTACGTCGGGTTTTGCAACGTCCGTTCGGCGAATCTATGGTTACGCTGAAAATGGAACCCGACCAAGCCTTGACTTTATATCGAGCCAGCGATGCCGGCTTGCCCACCCTGATCATTCCCGCACCATAGCTTGCGGGGCATATTGAGGAGGCCATGTCCGAATCCCTCTCTATCTACAGCAGCATTCCATTCGTGGTTCTGCTTCTTTTAATCGCCTTGATGCCCCTGGCCTTGCCGAAATTCTGGGATAAAAATAAAAACAAAGCTATCGCTACCGCCATAGTCAGCCTTCCGATTCTAATCTATCTTTTACTGAATTTTAAAGTTGAGCTTGTTCATAATATCAAAGATTATATATCGTTTATAATATTGTTGGCGTCGCTGTTTATTGTCTCCGGCGGTATTCTGATGAAGGGCGATCTCCGGGCTACTCCGGCGGTCAACGCTATATTTCTGGCAATTGGCGCGGTGATTGCCAATGTAATCGGTACCACCGGGGCGAGTATGCTTTTAATCCGTCCGCTTCTTAAAACAAACAGCGAGAGAAAATTCACGGCTCATATTCCGGTGTTTTTCATCTTCCTCGTTTCCAATATCGGCGGGTGCCTGACACCGCTGGGTGATCCGCCATTGTTTTTGGGTTATCTCAGGGGAGTTCCATTCACCTGGACACTCAGCCTCTGGCCGGAGTGGCTGGTTATGCTCGTTATTGTTTTGGCCGTATTTTATATCTGGGATAGGCTGGCCTATGCCAGGGAAAGTAAGGCGAGTCTGATCCGTGATGTCGAATCGATTCAACCTCTGGGCGTTTCAGGCAAGATCAATTTTCTGTTTCTGGCCGGAGTGGTGTTGGCGGTATTTTTCCAGACTCCCGCGCCCTGGCGCGAAGTTATCATGGGAATTATGGCGGTGCTGTCATTGATTTTTACATCGAAAGAAAACCGCAAGCAGAATGGATTTACATTTTACCCGATAAGCGAAGTGGCAATCCTGTTCGCAGGAATTTTCGTGACCATGGTTCCGGTGCTGATGATGCTGCATGAAAACGGGGCATCGCTTGGGGTAACCAAGCCCTGGCAATATTTCTGGTGGACCGGAGGCCTAAGTTCGCTTTTGGATAATGCCCCGACATATCTGACATTTTTCACGTTGGGGGAGAGCGTAACCGCGAAGATGGGGGCAATGGGCAATGCGATTATATCCGGAGTGCAGGTCGATATTCTTCGGGCCATAAGCTGCGGGGCGGTTTTCATGGGGGCCAACACCTATATAGGCAACGGACCGAATTTCATGGTCAAATCTATTGCGGAGGAACAGGGATATAAGGTGCCGCATTTTTTCGGTTACATGGCTTATTCGGCAATGATACTTATCCCAGCGTTTGTGATTGTCACGTTGATATTTTTCCGCGGATAGGTTTGGGAATATCATAAAAACCTCGAATTGCAAACAACCAAGTAATTAAAATATAAGGTTTGCGTATTTGGTTTTGGATCTTGGGTTTGTTTTTCTCTCCTTTCGTTAAATTTGTTATCGGGCGAGGGCAATGTTCGGTCAGTTCTTTAGGTCCCAAGGGGACCATGAACTGCCCGAATGTCGGCAGATAAACTGCCGACCTACATTGTCGGGTTTCTCATCCCGCTCTTAGCGGGATTCGGAACCACGACC
>DOTU01000330.1:12631-12751 GCA_003520965.1 Candidatus Zixiibacteriota bacterium | reverse complement strand
TTTAACAAAGCGTTCGCCTTGGAATGTGGCGAGAATGCAACCTTTGCGTTGATCCCGGTCAGACCGAGGCTGGTCCAGTCCGAAGATGCCGTCCAGGCAAAACCGGCGACGGCTGGAATT
>DOTU01000330.1:0-12390 GCA_003520965.1 Candidatus Zixiibacteriota bacterium | reverse complement strand
TGATAACTGCAACAAGTACCCAAATCGATTTCATATATGTCTCCCCAAAATTTGGCCGATTGTTTCGTATCGCAATTATTACATTTCCCCAAAAAAATAATTAATAAATCCAATTTAAGCTATCACGCCCTTTAATAATTGACAAGAGTTTTCTTGAAAATGAATTGGCTGAAGATTACTTCAAGTTAGCTCCAAAGATCATAGAGGATATTGGTTGAATTATTTGCTTAATTTAAGGATTCGCTTTGCGAGTTGTTGCCGCGACAAGCAACCTTTCCTTTTAATATTTCCATTTATCGTCACTCCGAACGATACTACAAAATTTGATCTTAGGTATAACTTCATTTTATCAGAACCATCTTATTGGTCTCGGAATAATCCCCAACCTGAATTCTATAGAAGTAAATACCCGACGGATTGCCTTTTCCGTCCCAAACAATAGTATGGCGACCTGCCTCCAGTTTTCCACTGACCAATAAATCAACATTGCGGCCAAGAATATCAAAAACCTCCAGCGTCACTTCCGAGGCAGACGGAAGGCTATATTCAATCGTAGTAGTGGGGTTGAATGGATTAGGGTAGTTTTGGGAAAGAGAATATTCACCGGGCAGCCCACCAACTTCTTCAAGTCCGGTCGGTGCAAGCCTTAAAATAATCAGAGAGCCGATATCGGCGACATAAATATATTCTCCGTCAACATAAACAGACCAGGCAGTTCCCGGAGTATCGTAGCTACCGACTAACTGAGGGTTAGCGGGATTGGAAATATTAATCATCTCAATACCGGAGGTACCATCAGCCAGATAAGCATAATGGCCGGAAATATAAACACCCTGCGCGGTTCCCGGGGAGTCGTAGCTTCCTACCAACACCGGATGCGGCGGATCAGCAACGCTGATAATCAGAAGACCGGCCTCATTATCAGCCACGTAGGCATAAGAACCAGAGACATAGATTCCCTCCGCCTGATCGGAGGACTGATAAAATCCTGCCACGACGGGACTGGTAGGGTTAGAAATATTGACAACATAAACCTTCCCTCCAAACGAAGTAAGAAAGGCATAGTTTCCCGAAACAGCGACATCGATGGGAGTCCCCTGAACGGTCAAGGCGCTCGAAATTATTGGATTTTCCGGAACTGAAATATTTATAATTTGAAGACCCTGCTCGACATTAACCACATAAGCATAATCGCCGGAAACGGTTATCCCGGTAGGGAATTCCCCAAGATAAAGGTTGCTTATGGTATCGGTAATATTCGGATTGGAGATGTCAATAATTTGTAAATACATTCCGTAATCGGTTACATAAGCATAACTGCCGCGAACGGCAATATTGTAAGCTTTATACTCGGTTCCCCGCCCGCCCACAGGAACCGGCGCCGAGGGGTTTCTGACATCGAGCATCCTGAGGCCACCGAGCCAGGTGGCCACATAGGCATACGAACCCGATACAATGACATCATAGATTTCGCCTGCTCCTCCATAGCTTCCCGCAGCTGACGGGCTGGCCGGGTTGCTCACATTGACTATCTGAATGGAGGATTCATCGGATATATAAGCGTAATCGCCATTAACAACAACATCCTCCGAATTATTGGGGGTGTCGCAATTACCAGCTATTATCGGATTTAAGGGATCACTGATATCTACTATATCCAAACCGGAATGATAGGTCGATAGATAAGCGTAATTACCCGCTACATGGATACCATAAGTCCCGTCTGTTGCCCGATATAGTCCGACAAAATAAGGATGAGTTGGCTCCGAGACATCCAGCACTTCAAATCCGACCTCTTCCGTGGCCAGATAAGCATAGCCGCCGGCGATATCGATATCGCCGTTATATGCCCAGATATTGCAAAATCCAATAGGATATGGATAAGATAAATCTTCAATATTGATCACTTCAAACATCGAACCAAGACCGGAATAGATATTGGCATAGAGATAATTACCCGATACATAGATTTCGCTGAAACAATCACCAGGATTATAATTTGTCACCAGGATTGGGCTTGAGGGATTACTGATATCCAGGATATCCAGACCGTAGCCATTTCTTGCCAGGAAGGCGTAATCTCCTTCGATGTAAGCGTCAAGGAGATCGGATACCTCATAATGATATGTCAGCACGGGAGCCGAAGGATTGGAAATATCCACGATACATAAACCGGTCCATACATTTAGCAGGTACGCATAATTTCCACTTACCTTAATTTTATTCCGATCTATGCTGATCGTATTGCTAAAGTACGGTAACGATAACTGACTCTCAAGTGTTGGCGAGGTAGGATTGCTGAGATTTAAGATTTGAAGACCGTTGGCATAAAGGCTATAGGCATAATTACCCGAAATCTCGGTATCATATACCTGAGTCCACAGCGATGAGCTTACAAATTCGATATTCTGCTGGGCATGAAGCGAGCCGGCCAAAAGCAGTACGAGAATCCAGGATAACTTGCGGAATTTCATTGCTCCTCCATTATAAGTCGCCGTAAACACTTTCCTAAAAATTAAGTTTTACAAATACCATAATCTGCACCGTGATAACAAATTATTATTGGCCCGACGTTCCATTATTTTAGGAGATTAACCGGCATTATCACCTTATTTTGCGGTAGTATTATAGTTAATTAATTTTCGTTTAAAGCAAATCTCACGGCAGCCTGGCAATGTATTTGAAGCGTATCGATCAACAGTAAATCGGTATCCTCTGGTTTAATAAGAAGAGGAATCTCGGTGCAACCGAGAATTATCGCCTCAGCGCCTTTTTGCCGGAGATCGTTCATAATCCGCAAAAAACGTAATTTTGATTTTTCCAAAATTACGTTTCTCAACAACTCCGAAAGTATAGTTTCGTGGATAAAATCCCTGTCATCATTTTGTGGCACCAGAACATCAATTCCATGCTGATGGAGTTTATTCCTATAAAATTCCGCCTCCATTGTTATTTTGGTTCCCAGAAGTCCAACTTTGGAGAATTGTCTGCGGTTAACCTCTAAAGCCGTGGCCTCAGCGATATTAATCAGCGGGATACTCACCTTGCCGGCCAATTCATCTGCGAATTGATGTAGCGTATTTGCGCATAAAAGCAAACATTCGGCGCCGGCATATTCAAGCTTGCCTGAAGCCTCGAGCATTAAATTATAAACCCCTCGCCAATCGCCAAGTTTGTTTAGAGCGTTAATTTCGCCATAATTGAATGAATAAAGTATGCATTTGGCAAAGCTCAGTCCGCCCAATTCCTTGTTTATCATTTCATTGATATTTCTATAATACTCCAGGGAGGATATCCATCCCGTACCGCCGATTAGTCCAATGGTTTTAATATCAACCTCCTATCTAATAAATTAACAGATGTCTGCTATTTGAAAGCCGTTGAAAAATATTTGTTGGCCTTTAAGTAGAGCCGATTATGTGGATAGTCAAAGATTACATTGAACCGGCGGATACAATCGTCTCCGATAATACCATCAGCGCCTTCCTGTTTGGATCGCACCTCAGCCGGTGCAAATGCCGTGGGCAAATTATTGAGCATGTAATTTCCCAGCCACAGATGATTGCTTTCCCCATAATAACCATGGATATCGCCGCTCAAGCCTGTGCCGAGATAACTGGTTCGGAGACTGTCGGGGAGTGTATATTTCTGATCCGGTTTGAGCAATAGCTCGAGGGCCTTATCGGACGCCAAATCGACATAAAAAATCGCCTCGGTAGTTTCACCTTTGACAACTTCAATAATTGCTTCGAGAAACGGGATATTCTTTTTTAGAGTAATCGGGATTATTTGCCAGCCCGTATCCGGAGCAACGAAATCATCGCCATACAGCGTAATCATTTCCTTATCATAATCTATACCCACGATATAATGTCCGAACAGATTCCAGCCTATTACCCCATCGGAAGAAAATCCCCGGGTATATTGGCTGGTGGAAATTATCACGCGCTGGCTATCGATTGTAACATCGCCAATCGAAAGCGCACCGTCTTCAATCATCAGGGCTGTCGATGGCTCGCTGGAACCCGCGCCGGGGACTTTTACCTGGATAAGTTTAGATTTATCAATATCTTTTGATATTTTATCGTTAAATAGATAGACACCATCGAACGTCATGCCGGTATCGAGAATGAGATCAAGTGGACTTGAGCCATTGATCCTGGTTGGGACTATCACCACATTCCTTTTTAAATGAAAAGGAACGTATAATTTCTCCGCCTTGAGGCTATAGCAAAAATTAAATGTAAAAATGAATGTAATAATTGTCAGGATCAATTTCATAATGCCTCAGAGAAATAATTGATCTGATACTCACGAAAAATGTAAATCTATATTAAATACGGAACTTATTCAATTTTATTCCCCTGAACTTGATTATTTTTGCCTGAGCCAAAGGGGAAATTGTTTTGCCGCTGGTTATATATAGGGATATTTACTATTAGCGTAATTGGTATTGATTGCTAACAATTGAATATATAATCAGAAATTTACATATCCCAATTGTAGGAGTTCGCAATGTAGAGATGAGTCATCCCATCTCATACGCTTGCTTTAGAGCCTGAATGTCAAGCTTGCTCATTTTGAGCATGGCCTCCATGGCTTTCTTTGATTTCCCGGCATCTTTACCCTGCATCAATTCACCCAGCACAGTTGGCACGATTTGCCAGGAAAGGCCATATTTATCTTTTAGCCAGCCGCATTGCCCCTTTTCGCCGCCTTCGGATAATTTCTCCCAGAGTTCATCTACTTCATTCTGATTTTCGCAGTTTACTGCAAACGATACGGCTTCGGTAAATTTATATTGCGGACCGCCATTTAATGCAATGAATTCCTGGCCATTGAGATTGAAAGTAACAATCATGACCGACCCTTTGGGCCCGGGTCCGGCCTCTCCATAGCGGGCGATACTATTTATCTTTGAATTCGTAAATATCGTGACGTAGAATTTCGCGGCCTCTTCGGCCTGGGTATCGAACCATAAAAACGGTGTGATCTTTTGCATATAACCTCCTTTAATAGTACTTGGCCCTGAGCATGTTAACGAATAACATATTCTTTTATTTCCAAAGGCCCTGCCCTCATATAATTCATAACCATCGCGACATCATGAGTTTCATTTTTATCATAATGATAAATACAAACCCGATCTGATTAGATGAGGTTTCCGAATATAAAACGAGACGCTCTTTGGCGCCTCTATAATATTTAGCGGATTTGAATTCAATTATGATGCTGCCGGGCTCGTAAGCCCGACAGCAAATAATTCATTTGGGTTGGTTACTTATTCCTCTTCTCAATCCATTCCTCGGCCAATTTCTGGGCTTGTTTTAGCTGCTCTGGATTTAATTCGCTGCCCAATTTATCCCTAATATCTCCCATTCCTTTTTTCTGTTCCGGGTTTTCCGCTCCATCAACTGCCGCTGAAATCAGAGCGTACGCCTGAACATTATCCTTCGCAACCCCGACTCCCTTTTGATAGCAGCTTCCCAGCATCCATTGCGCGTCTGGATTCCCAGCTTCGGCGCCTTTTCTAAACCATTTTACCGCTTCAATAGAGTCCTTTTTTACACCCTCACCCTGCATGTAAAGTTGGGCAAGATGAAACATTGCTTCAGTATGATTCTGATCAGCGGCCAGGCGATACCATTTGACGGCTTCTGCCGGATCTGCCTTTACTCCACCGGGTATTTTCTCTCCGGCTTGATAAAACAACCCCAGGCTGGTCTGGCAGTCGGAATTGCCCTTTTCCGCGCCGGTGCGATAATACTCCATGGCCTTCTTCATATCTGTCGGGACACCCAATCCCTTGGAGTATATCATGCCCAAATCGTACCAGGCATTTGCTTTACCGGCATCGGCCGCCTTTTGAATCCATTGCCTTCCCTCCGTGGAATTGGTATCAACCCCCTGACCCTGAACTTGTCGTTCCCCCAGCTCAAGCATCGCATCGGCATTTCCCTGCGTAGCCAGCGTCTTCAATTCGGTAAGAGGCGTGGATGCATCTATTTTGGGCGGCGCTCCCACAGCTCTTGCAGCAATCGGCATCAAAGCTATCAAAGCGGCAACCGCAAAACCCCAGGTTAGATTGTTTACATATTTCATCTGATGAATCCTCCCGTTTTCTGATGTTGGTTTCAATTTTTATTCCTTAAATGAAAATGGGTGTAAATAATAATCGTTTATATAATTATATCATGCAGCGCTAGCGGGCTCTATCTCGCTCTTGTCTTCCTTGAACAGGCTCCAGCCGGCAATTAATAATGGGATACCAATGACTACTGCCGTAATTATCTGCCCCCAGCCTTTCCTGATGCCAAGAATAAAAATAATTGAAGCCATGGCCACGACTATAATAATCAGTCCAATTACTCGAGGATATTTCCGGGCTAAGAGTCCGATTCCGACAATCGCCAGGCCCGGAAGGATCGACATGATGACTCCGATAAACGATCCCGCGTCCAGTGAGGCGAATAACGCCACCAGGAGGCCGACGGCAATGATTATCTTAGGGGCGGTTTCGCGGAAATTCTTAACTAGAATCACGTTGAACAAACCCTTAGCGGCGAGTCCGATAATGATAGCCGTGATGAACATTTCGAAATCGTGATTATTTTCGGCGCTTAGTTTGATTGCGAAAATTATACAGGCAATAATCATGACGGCAAAACCGATATTTCCGGATCGATAATGGATATTCATTTGACGTTCATCGAGGTATCGTCTGCCAACGCCGAGCGACGCCAGGGTCGGACGTAACATATATGAACCGATCATGAGAGAGAGCCAGAGCTGTTCGTGGGTGAGCGCGAAGAGCGCCAGAGCCAGAACAAAAATACCGCTGGCCCACCAGAAGATTGGATCTTTTTTAAGCATGGTCTGTGTCCTCCAAGATAAATATCTGCTCCACGGTAGTTTCTAATTTTTCCGCCAGAAGCAGCGCTAATTTCACCGACGGGGCATAATCGCCCTTTTCTATCGAGACTATTGTTTGCCGGGATATCCCCACCATATCAGCCAATTGCTGTTGGCTCAATTCACCGCGCTCAAATCGGAATCTTCTCAAATTTGTTTTCACCGCCCTATCTCCTCTATCACCTATCGCGTCATCACCACTATATATATGATTCTTAATGAGATGTCAAGTATTCTTTACATATAGACAAGAAATATATACATTTTCATATAATAGCGATTCAGAGCGTTTCTCTTATAAATATGCAGGACAATAGTTTATGACTATAGAGATTGGAGTTGACGTGGTAAATAAATATATTGCTTCTGGAGAGTATTGGCCTACCTAAGCAGCGTCACCTTCTTCGTCTCGGCCTTATCCCCGGCCTTGATTCTGTAAAAATAAATCCCCGATGCCCGGTCGCTCGCATCCCAAACCACCTGATAGTTGCCCGCCGTTTTTGCTTCTTCATCCAACGTCGCTATTTTGCGACCGAGGATATCGAAAATTTCAATTGTAACCGGTGATGGATCGGCTAGCGAATATTGAATCGTGGTTTGCGCATTGAATGGGTTGGGGTAGTTCGAAATAAGAAGCGGGGATGATGGCATGATTGCGTGTTCATTACCTATCCTTGTGATATTTCCTCCACCGCCATAAGCTCCCATGTCTGATCGCGAAACACCCAAACCTGCGAGACAGTTAAATTCGCCATCGGTGCTATCGGGGTGTCCAGTATCGATACAAGGTGAATTGGCCAGATCGCCGCAAGAAATCGATTGCAAATGGAAATCGACATTAAGTGTATCTTTGAAGAGAGGATCAGTATCTATATTGCCAATACCCGGCCAACCGCCCTGAATATCGCAATAAACGAACGACGGATTAGATAAAGAATCGACCCCGATTTGAAATTCATCATTTCCCCAAATAATTGAGTTGACGATTATCTGGCTTGAGCGGGATAAATAAATGCCGCTGGTATTATTATAGATAACATTATTGGCAATGGACGGTCCGAAATGCTGCGAGTAACAATTTATCCCGCTCCCCTGGATTGAGGAGTTACCGGCGATAATATTATTATTGATACTGCCCGAAAAATCTGAGCATCTTACGCCGCCACCGGCGAATTCGCCGAAATTGCCGACAATGATATTTCCGCGCACAATTGAGCTTCCTGTACCCAGTTGGATTCCTCCGCCGAAATTCTCCGATATAGTATTGCCCTCGATTAAAGCCTGCACGCCGCCCTGACAGCAGATGCCACCGCCACCCCAGAAAGCGCTATCGGAGCGGATATCATTTCCCCTGATGATAGGGCTCGATGGGCCGCTACAATATATGCCTCCACCGTTTCCGCCAACCTCACTCCATTGCGCGTAATTACCGAATATGAAGTTATTGGCTATAGTCGGACTGGAGTTGATAGTACCAATTCCGCCTCCATATCCGGCTCGGTTCCCGATAATCCAATTATGAGAAATAACGGCGGCCGAATTATTGGCGCAGTATATCCCCCCACCCCAACTCCCGTCGCCCATAATTGCATTTCCGATGATACTATTATTCAAGATTGTAGGACTGGCGCCGCTGCATTTAATTCCTCCGCTGTCTAAAGACCGCCCATTCCGAATGGCAAATCCGATCAAGGCAGCGTTGTCTTCTCCATTCACGAATGTAACAACCGTGCTGGCGGCCCCACCATCAATTATTGTCTCCCCGATAATCGCGGTATCTCCGGTTATTAGGAAAGTCGAACCCAATACTATTTGATGGCCATAGAAATTTATATTTTCGGTGTAAGTCGCCGGTTGCACCAGAACCGTATCGCCGTTGGAACTGGCATTTATACCGGCCTGGATAGTTAAATATTCAGCGGGGATATTTATAATTCGTGCTTCTGCTGAAAAAACAACCAGGAGTTGGATACTTATTATGATTAATGCTAACCTTCTCATAAATCCACCCTTCATTTTTCAATGATTTGATAGAGCAAGGCTGTCAGCAAAGGATGTCAAGCTAAGTTATTATAGTATAGCACCAATTTTGGCTTTGGCAATAAATTATTACAATGATTTATAGAAATAGCGCCCTGGTATCTATGTCCTTAGGATAAGAGATGAAACTTGTTCGGCGCGATAGATTTACTTTAAGAGCAGCATCTTTTTAGTTTCCGTATATTCGCCCGCTCGCAACTTATAGAAATAGATGCCGGATGACCGGTCTCTGCCATCCCAGATAGCGCTATGATGGCCAGCTTCTTGCTTGGTATTTATCAAGGTTTCTATTTTGCGGCCAAGGAGGTCATAAATATCCAGGGTCACATCGAATGCTGACGAAAGGTTATATTCGATAGTTGTTGTTGGGTTGAAGGGGTTGGGGTAGTTGGTGTTTAAACCATATACGCTTGTCGTTAAGTAGTTTCCATTTGGAAAACCAAGGTAATTGCTTTGATTTAGCAGAGATTGCATTTTGAATATTGATCGATCTTGTTCTGCAGCAACCAAATCTAATTTACCATCGGCGTTAATATCGAGGATATCGAACCCCCTTACATAACCTCCCATTCCATACCCTAATGAAGCTTCCAGCGGGCCATTTCCGAGGTTGATAATTGTAGTGATATTATAGCATTCAGTGGGGGCTGTTATAATGTCTTTTAGCCCATTGCCATCGATATCGGCCATAACAGGCATTGAATTGCCGTATCCGATACCTCCAAAATTGGTTATGCCCATGCCTTCAAAAATTCCATTGGTCGTATTTCTTAAAGAATAATATTTGGACTGCTCGAACAATACCAGATCATCATACCCGTCTCCGGTAAAATCGAGGGCGAATATATTAAGAATATTAATGGGTGTCGAATAGAGCTCATCAAATTCAAATAAGCCATTCCCGTTATTAGTGAATATATTTAGCGTATCATAGCTCCCGATAGAAAGGTCTTTATCGCCGTCATTGTCATAATCTATAGCGGCTAATTCATGAATATTATGCCCATGATAATAATAATGCTCCGGCGTATTAAATGAACCGTTTTGATTATTGATAAATACGGAAAAAGAATCAAAACCGCTTGTTACTAAATCAGCATATCCATCACTATTAAAGTCATCAGTAAAAACATGAATATATCCTGTTTGCTGAAAATAATAGCGCCTTTCTGGGCCAAATGACCCATCGCCGTCATTTATATAAAGCGAAACCGTGCACGAATCGCGATTGTATGGAGCTATGGTTGTAAATATTACATCATCAATGTGATCAGCATTAAAATCGGAAATCTTTATTCCGGTATATTCAAAATCTCGCATAAAACGTGAAGATGTTTGAAAGGTCTCGTCCCCCCGACCCAGCATAACAAGTACCGTATCATCTGTTGTTGCAACAATCATATCGCCATTCGCATTTCCATCGAAATTCGCCGCTTTTATTACCCATGGATTTCGAGGGTAAGAGTAATTTCTCGGAGAAGGAAAAAAACTATCACCATTATTGTGCCACACAGAAACACATTTCGCTACATAGCTCGCCACAATAATGTCGTTTAACCCATCATTATCCAAATCACTAATAAATACTGAACAGGATTGCTTTGCCGGATCATAAATTACTGCATCGGCAAACGTCCCATCGCCGCTATTCAAATATAAAAATAATTTTGAAAAATAACTGACCGCGGCTATATCTTGATGCCCATCCCCATTTAGATCGTCGATATAAATCGAATATAATTCATCGTTTGCCTGATATCTTGAAGGTAATTCAAAAGTGGCATCACCAATATTGAGAAATAAAGAAATATGCCCGCCAGAAGCAATTGCAATATCATCATCACCATCTTCGTCAACATCGGCAACCGAAATATCGTGCGCCCAAGAACCATCAGAATAGGAAGCGAAAATCTGAAATGCTCCCAAGCTGTTATTTAATAATATCATCAGACTAACTGTGTCACTAATTCCATTATTAGTGACAATGGCCAAATCATTATCGCCATCATTGTCTAAGTCGGCAGCATAAGCCGAATATGCCCCATCACAGGGAATAATGAAGGTTTCATTATAATTTCCCGTGCTATCATTCAGCATTATTGAGACTTGATTTTCCTCGTAATTTGTTATTACGAGATCCGGGAAACTATCTCCATTCAAATCAGAAGCAAAGATTGATGTTGGGCCTTGGCCGGTGATATAGCATTGGTTCAATTGAAATACACCATCGCCATTATTAAATAGTACACAAACCTTGTTGGCATTAAAACAAATTAGGGAAATGTCTTTATCGCCATCATTATCAAGGTCGGAGCCAAAAATTGTACTGCCTACCAATCTCACAGAATCTCCGGCAAAGTACTTCTCCGGAGGTTGAAAACTTCCTTGCCTGGTGTTCAGCAATACCGCGATGCTATCATCGCTATAAGGGGCTTCTACAATATCATTATATCCATCGCCATTAAAATCGGCGCAAAAAACCGAACCCGCTACACTTCCAACCGGATAATCTATTCTAGCATCAAACAATGGCACAAAAGCAGAACCTATTTCAAATTCTGCTATAAGAATTATGATGCAAAAACATATTTGGAGTCGCATAATCGTGCCTCGTTTAAGTAGGTATTCATTTACAAACCCTTTATGCCCCCAATTATGAATTGAATATTTCAAACGCACATATAACAAAAATGATTCTGTCCACGTTCCATTATTTAATCAACAATAGAATTCAAGGAAAGGATAGTAAAATAAACTGTATCACAATAAAGTCCTGTGGTTCGAGCCAACACATTGATTAATAAACGATTACGGAGAGAGAATAACATTGCTATTCAACATATCTTGGATTTTCAGGGATGCAATCTCAAAATCAGATAAAAAAAGGACTGAGCGATATTAGCTCAGTCCTCTGACTTCAAATCCTTATCCGCTTTAGCTGCAGAATATCTGAATCTTTTTGTCGTCGCCATCGATCTCGATAGCGCTCTCCTTAAGAGCCTCCATGATACCTTCAAGCTTCTCGGGGGTTAAATTATTGAGATCGAAATGCATTCCCCTCTCCTGAAAATGCGAGTTGATCTTCTCGTAAGCCCTGTCCGGCATGAGCGTACTCAGCTTGATACCGGCCTTAAGCAGCACCATCGGGATCTTGATATTGACATTCTCATGGCCGTGATGCTGTTTCGACGGGTCATGCACCTTGATAATCAGGAACTTCGGTTTTTTGCCATTCTCGGCCCCATCGCTTGCGGGGGAGGGCTCCGGTGCCCCGCTCTCGCTTTCCAGGACATTCAGCAAACGTTCCGCTTCATCTATATTGATCTTCCCCTCTGAAAGCATTTGCAGTATCTGCCTTTTCGAATCATCCATTGCTTTTCTCCTTCTTTAGCATTTGAATTGCCTCATCAACGGTAATTTCGCCTTGTTCCAGCCGAT
>DOTU01000246.1:1573-5449 GCA_003520965.1 Candidatus Zixiibacteriota bacterium | reverse complement strand
CCTGCAGCCCTGAAAAAAAGATGCAGGTGCAGGGTCCGCAAATCCCCTATCCGGATCAAAAACAAGCTCTTATCTTTCAAGCGCAGGCGGATTCCTCCCAAAGCCCGTGGTTTCTCGATCTCAAATCGATGGTTTCATTTTATTGTAACGATCAGGTTGCGAATGATAAAAAAGGTGGAGTTAGCACCACCGATGTCACCGTTATAAACGAGAGTCTTTATCACGGTAAGGTAGAGGTGAAGCTGCCGAAAAAAACCATCATCCTGACTCTGGAGCGGCCGTTTAAAGAACGACGCGAGCATTCAATCTGGCAAGTTATCAAATTGGAGGAGAAGGATTGAGGCAGGTTAAAGTAGGCGGAGTCACAGTTGGCGGAAAGGACCTGGTGCTTATCGCCGGGCCGTGCGCTGTTGAATCGGAGGAGATCACTTTCGCCGCCGCCGAGGCGGTGGCTCGCGCTCGCGACAAGTACAAAATCCCGGTTATTTTCAAATCATCATATAAGAAAGCCAATCGCCTTTCAGGGGATTCTTTCTCCACTATTGGAATTGGCAAAGCGCTTTCGATTTTGCAGGATGTCAAACGTCGCTACTCGCTTCCGATTTTAACCGATGTGCACAACATAGACGAAATCGAGGCCGCTATCGAGGTTGCTGATTGCCTGCAGATACCGGCGTTCTTATGCCGTCAGACTGAACTGGTGGTTGCGGCTGCCAAGACGATGTTGCCGGTTAATATCAAAAAGGGGCAGTTCCTTGCGCCTGAGGATATGCAGCCGATTGCCGAGAAGGTTATCGCCGCTGGAAATAACAATGTGATGCTCACCGAACGCGGCACAAGTTTCGGTTACCGCGATCTGGTAGTTGATTTCCGCGGATTGGTGATCATGGCGGGGTTTGGCTATCCGATTATTTTCGACGCCACACATTCGGTGCAGAAACCGGGTGCGTCCGGCGGCACGTCGGGTGGCGATCCGCGCTTTATTGTGCCGTTGGCCCGGGCCGCGGTGGCGGTTGGTGTCAACGCCATCTTCGTTGAGACCCATCCCGACCCCAAAAACGCGCTCTCCGATAAAGATTGTCAGCTTCCCACTACTGAATTGAATAATCTAGTTGAAAATATATTGGGGTTGTAGGCGCTCGCGGCCTTACAAATTCAACAGCAAATCCCCATTACCGTTTTTTAGCTCCGGCATTTCATGATAGTATTTACCGTCAAGCAGACAGCCCGTTTCTTGACGATTTGTGCCGCCCCACTGCTTGAAGAAGAAGGGCACGTCGTTTTTCTTGCAACGGTTTCTCATATCGATCACCCAGCGCTTTTCCATCGGACGGGCGCCGGGGCCGGATTCTCCGCCTAAGATTATCCAGTCGATCCCTTTCAACGGGAAATCGGGCATCGGACCCAGCATCGGCTCCGCAGATACATAGCGAAGCGCGGCGGGTACGGCGCGAAGGTCATCAAGACGATTGTAGTAATCGGCTGATTCCACCGTCACGCCAGCCCAGACGTTTTCTGGCCATTTGATCTTCGGCGCGAGGGATGCCATTCGATCCGAACGCTTGGTCAGAATCTGAAAGATATGCCAGTCGGCCCGGCGCATAACCGTAAATATCTTCTGTATGAATGATAGCGGCACGTCTTTATGGAATAGATCACTCATGGAATTGACGAAGATCAGGCGCGGCTTTTTCCAGGTGAGGGGAAGCGCAAGGACATCATCGTGAAGCGTGACCTTGAAGCCGTTTTTATATTTGGCCTGCCCCATCTTCTGCAAGCGGTGGGCCATACGCTCGGCGTAGCAGTGGGCGCACCCGGCGCTGATCCGGTCGCACCCGGTGACAGGGTTCCAGGAGGCGCGATTGGCGTAGATTTGGGCGGCAGTGGGCATAGAGTAATATACTGATAATGGCGGGATTTGTTGAGGTAGTTATATCCGAATTCCTAATAATCAGAAGGCATAGATTCCCGAACATCTTTCCATAGCGGATCAGATTTAATTTTATTCTGTAATTCAGTCCAGAAGATATCTTTGTTGGGAATGCTATCGGGCCAGGCGGCATCGAGAAGCTTCCTGGGAGAGTCGTTATAATTAGTAAAACTTAAAATTATAATCATTTTGGCAAGATTAAAAGGATACGTGGCATCCTTTTTGGGATTATAATATTTTACTTTGCCTATAGCATTTGCGAGGCTATCAACAATTGGAGGGCCGTAACCCGGCCCGGCCCAATAATTGGGTCCACCAATGATGGGAGTTTTAAGATTGTAGAGGTCATTAATAATGGGAACATTCAATGTTAAATTTATTAACTTATATTTTAAGTTAAATAATTTCCAAACCAGAACTGGTTCAGGAGAGTCCGAACAATGGGAATGCCAACAATGGAAATTTAAATCCTTAAAAAGAAGTTCAAGTTTTCCATCATTATCAATATCCATAATACTTAAATTACCATATCCTTTTTCTCTACCATCGAAAACCGGCCCTTCGGTTAAAATTAAATCGGGGACAAATAATTGAAACTCTTCTCCTCCAAATTTATCTTTACCGGGAATCTCAAATATGATTTCACCACGACTATCATTGTCGATATCTTGAAAATTACAGTTGATTCTTGGTCCAGTTGCATTTTTGCAAAAATTATATAGTTTAACGCCAAAAGGGCTATTTTCGGAACTCAGTATTAATGAATCGCAATTAAACACATCCCATTGATATCCAGTATTAGCTCCAGCAAATACAACCTTATTATATACAGCTTTATATCCTGAGAAATAAATTGAATCAATAGGGGCCTTAACTGTATCAATTTGGCCTGATGCCTGATTCATTATTAATACGAAGAAAAATATAAGCGGAATCGGTCTAAGCATATTTTTCACCAATTTGATTTTTGGAGCTCTGGCCAGAAGTAACTTCCTTTCGCATAATCCCATATTTCTTTATGGTATTTTTCCTTGTCGCCTAAATTATTGGGCCATAAAGCATAGAAAGCGCTATCGGCAGCAGCATATTCCCCGGCATAAATATATTCAAGCATAATTTCCGCAATAACTGGAGGAAATGGTGAGTAACCCGGTCTTAAAATATAATCTTCCAGACGAGATTTTATTTTATCTTTCCATCCCATACTATTTGATAAATATTGACTAAATTTCAAATTTGCCAAGCGATATTGTTTCCCTGTCCATTTCCAAATTAACAAAGGTGCTGGCGCCCCGGCGCAACCTTCGGGCCAACAATCATAATTCATATCATTGAAGATTAGTTCGGGAATACTATCATCGTCAATATCATTAAAGCGCAGCATGTTTAGACCCGTGTCGATGCCTTTGAAATCACCAATAAGAGTTGCTGTTGTATCCATCGAATAAATAAATGTCGAGACCCAGCCATTATTGCCACCGCTATAAACTTCAAAGATGATTTCTCCTTTGCCATCATTATTAATATCCTGAATATAGCGCGGCTGATTTCCCCCATTGGGGTTATAGTTAAAATCATAAAAAACCGGCCCCGGATACCACATGAATGACGTTAACAGTTTTCTATCGCAAAGATAAACCTCCCATTCATTCTCATGCCAGTTATCCTCGCCTTTTGCGCCAACACTGACATTAACAGCCTTATATCCTGCAAAGTAAACCGTACTTACTGGAGTCCTGATACTGTCCGATATTACATTAATGGTATCAGCCTGGCCGAATACGCTGATAGCGCTAAAAATGAATAATATAGAGGATATGAAGATTTCCTTCATGGTATAGATATATTTATAGTAAAACGGGATGTCAAGAGATTTGGAAAAATACTAATCCTATAAACCAATGAAAAACCGGGGTCCGCAGGGGACTGAGCTTGCCCTGATAAGC
>DOTU01000246.1:0-1329 GCA_003520965.1 Candidatus Zixiibacteriota bacterium | reverse complement strand
TGAGCTTGCCCTGATAAGCTGGACACAGAATTAAGCCTGATTTATAATTGGGCGGGAGGTGTTCTGATGTCAGGAAAACGGCGCAAGTTTGATCGCGATTATAAGCTTTCGGCCGTACGGTTGTTGGAGAGTTCGGAGGAGACCTTGGAACAGGTGTCCCGCGGGTTAGGCATTTCCAGCAGCATGCTTCGCCGCTGGCGTAACCAGATTCGGCAGCGGGGGCCGGAATCATTCTCGGAGTCTGGCCGGACGGAGCGTTCGGAGGTATTACGCTTGAGACGGGAGAACAAAGATCTCCGCCGGCAACTGGAGTTTCTAAAAAAAACGCTGGGCTTCGAGGCCGGAGTAAAAAGGAAAGGTACCAAGCCATAGTGGTTCAGGCGGGAGATTACCCCACCCATGAGATGTGCCGCCTGTTGGGCTTATCGCGGAGCGCTTATTATCGCTGGCGAGGGTATCCAGAGAGCAAACGGCAGGAAGAGGACAAGCGACTCTTGGAGGCGATTCGGGAGATTCACCGATTTGCCCGTGAGACCTATGGCAGTCCTCGGATGAAAGCCGAACTTCATGGCCGGGGACATCGATGCGGGCGCAACCGGGTGGCCCGGATCATGAGGGAGAATGACATCATGGCCAAGACGACGGCGCGATTCAGGGGACTCACCAAGTCTGGCCGGAAGCAGCCGCCAGCCCCCAATCTCTTGGATCGGAAATTCCAGGTGACGGCTCCAAATCGCGTTTGGGTTTCCGACATCACCTACGTCCCCACCGCCGAGGGGTTCCTTTACCTGGCCGTGGTCTTGGATCTCTTCAGCCGAAGGGTGGTTGGCTGGGGCATGTCATCTCGGCTGAGTCCTGAGTTGGTGGGCACCGCTCTACAACAGGCCCTCGCGCGGCGGGACACGACACCGGGTCTTCTGCACCACAGCGATCAGGATATCCTGTATTCGTGTGGGTTTTACCAGCGGCTCCTGGCTGACCATGGGATAGAGTGCAGCATGAGCCGCAAGGGCAACTGCTATGATAATGCCGTCGCCGAATCGTTCTTCGGCAGCCTCAAAAACGAGTTAGTCGCCTTCGAGAGATTCGCTAGCCGCGATCAGGCGGCCCTGAAACTCTTCGATTGGATCGAGGTCTTTTATAATGGAATGAGGCGTCATTCAACCCTGGACTATCAAAGCCCGGTTGACTATGAGAAACAAATACAGTAACCTAAAAAAAGTGTCCCACAAATCGGGGGAAGCTCAATCTCCCGTCACGTCGGCGCTGGTGAGTATGAGGCCGCCTCCGAAAAATCGAAACATATCATCAAATTCTCAGCCCTGTTTT
>DOTU01000173.1:3110-14308 GCA_003520965.1 Candidatus Zixiibacteriota bacterium | reverse complement strand
TGCAAAGGGTGAGGAATAACGGGCGGTAGTAAAGAGTCGCGAGTAACGCGTTCAGGGTCGCCTAGTCGATACAACTCGAAGAGAGGCGCACAAAACTCCATGCAGACCCTTAATAAATGAGATTTCTTGAGCTAATTTAGTATATTGTTGCGTTTAATTTGTTACTTATGGCAGTTTTGGGGCCATTTTTTTGTGATTTTTATAAACGCTTGCCGAAAATTTGCCGATGGTATATATTGCTGGCCATCAGGCAGCAAGAAAGCAAACACAAGTCAATTGGTGAGAGATGAAGATCAAAGAGCCCTACAAAAAGATATCTAAAGTAGTCGGCGCCACCGTGGAATGGAATGGCAAGATGGGTTTTCGCTGCGTGTCCGATTCCGGGCATGAAGTAATCTGCGATGCCTCGCCTGCCCATGGCGGCGAAGACTCCGGCGCCAGGCCGATGGAGTTCCTCCTGTTTGCGTTATCCGGCTGCACCGGTATGGATGTAGCCATGATATTGAAGAAGAAAAAACGGGACCTGCAGGGTTTGAAAATCAAAATTCATGGGCAAAGAGCGCCCAATCATCCGCATGTTTACGAAGCTATCACGCTCGAGTATATCGCCACCGGCTCGGATCTGACAGATGACGATATCCGCTGGGCAATCGATCTCTCGCTCGAGAAGTATTGCTCGGTGGCGGGGATGCTGAAGAAGATTTGCAAACTGAACTATCGCTGGAAGATTGTCAAGAGCCAGCCGGGAGACTCTGCATGAGCAGTTTCCGGCCGCAAGGCGGTTATTTTGACCGTTACAGCGGTATTTTTCCACCCACAATCAAGTGGCTCCTCATTGCCAATGCGGCTATGTTCCTTTTACCGCGCGCTCTAAATATAAACTTAGAGGCATTCCATCATTTTTTAGGCCTGGTGCCAGCAATGGTTTGGGGCAAGGGATTTATCTGGCAGCTGGTCACCTACATGTTCCTGCATGGAAGCTTCTGGCATATCATCATGAATATGCTGATTCTCTGGATGTTTGGAGCGGAGCTGGAACGGACCTGGGGTTCACGTGAATTTGCCAAGTTTTATTTTATAGCCGGAATCGGAGCCGGGATTATCAATGTCATCTTCGCTGCTCTGAGGCCATCCATGGCGTTTGTGCCGATAATAGGGGCCTCGGGCGCTATCTATGGGCTATTAGTGGCCTACGCAATGCTTTTCCCTGAACGATATGTTTATGTTTATTTTTTGATTCCGGTGAAGGTCAAATATCTGGTTATCTTTCTGGTTGCGCTGGAGTTTTTCTCAACCTACCAGCCAGATGGTGTCGCTCATTTCGCCCATCTGGGGGGCGCATTGGTGGGATTTCTTTATCTGCGCTACGATCTTAGATGGCGTCTCAAGCGCTGGTCGCCGGTAGATTATTATCATCGGTTCAAAGCCGAGACCCTGGCTCAAAAAAGGCAGGACGGCCTCAAACTGATGGATGAAGTGGATGCCATTCTCGATAAGATCAATCAGGTTGGTTACGATAATCTGACCAAAAAGGAAAAGAAGATCCTGGAAAAAGCATCCGATCGCCTTTCCAAACCTGAACAAAAGTGACGCTTAAGTACTCATTCCATTGGCCGATGATATAAGTGTATCCCGTGCCAAGGGATTTAAGCTGGAGGATTGATGAAAAAGGTAGTAGTGGCCGAGGCCTCTCCAACCATAAAGAGCGTTGCTGATTCACTTTTGCGTCAGAACGGATATGATGTTGTGTGCACCTCCGATGGGTTGCAGGCCTGGGAGGTTATATCATCGGAAAAACCTGATCTGGTGCTGATTGGCCAGGGCCTTTCCGGGATGTCAGGTCTGGAGCTTTGCCATCAGGTAAGCAGCGATCGCTTGACCGGAGGAATTCCTGTGGTGCTCATGATTGGCGGTAAAGATGCTATCGACAAAGAGCAGATACTCGCCTCGGGCGCACGCGGCACACTGCGAAAACCGTTTTCGCCAAAAGACCTACTAGATGTAACGGAACGATTGGCCGGACAGGCAACAAAGTCTGGTGTTGAAAAAAGTCAAATTGAAAAAAGTGCAATGCCTCAGACAAAATATGCCGCGCAAGTATCATCTACCCAGCATCTGCGTGAAAAAAAGGAAAACTATAACCTGGAGTGGCTGGACCTGAGCGAGACCAACTCATCCAAACCAATTTCTAAGGTGGTAAGCTTTGATTTATCCGCAGAAGACCAAGGCTTGATTATCGACGACGATCAATACGGTCTGGCCCGTCCTCAATCCGAACCCGAACCAGAACAGAAGGCGCCCGAGACTAAGCCTGAAAAGGATGAGGATTATGAGTGGTTCCTGGGGGAGATAAAGAAGGAAATGGAGGGGAAAAACAAGACTTCGCGCAAAATAGAAACCGATATTTCGGCCTCTCCTGTTCCTGTTTCTAATTCTCCTCTTGAGCCGATCAGGTTTGACGATCTAACCACAGCCGACGAACCTCGGCATCTCATGGGCAATATGAAGCCGCATGAATCATCCGCCCCCCTTGGCTTAAACGCCACGGCAAGCTTGAAAATGCCGGATTCAATTAAGGTTGATGGGGATTTAAAATCGGTTCGCGGGGGCCTCTCTGACGATGAGATTTCGATTTTAGCGGATCGTATTGCGCTCAGGTTGGCGGCGCATCTGGCAGCCACGCTTGATAAAAATCTGATAATTGAAGCAATCAAAGCAGCGCTTAAATAATCAATTCCAATAATATCAGTTGGCGATATTATATAAATCGTTTTACTGACGCTCTATTAACTCCATAATATCTATAATAAAAAACATAGCCCGGCGCTTCATTTCTACGCAACTTGGTTATTAAAAGATGTTAATTGTTATCAGGCGCTAATCCGAAGTATCAGGGTGGTGGAATTGTTATTACTTTTTTCCGCATAGATGCTACAACGGGGAACCATTGTTATGAAGCGAGGGTTGAATGCGATAGTGCTTTGATAGAAATAAAGATTAATTCTAATTGCCCCAAATTCGATAGGGCGCCAATTTAGCAGGAGAATTATTTACCAGGTCTGGTATTTTAGAAGTGGAGCGGGAAAAATTGGAATGGGCAATAGACAGCGATAATGTAGCGGAGGTTAGATGAAAAAAAGCCAGTGTTTTGTAGATGAAGCTGAACTTTGTTTGTATATTGATAATGAGATCGATGAATTCAGAAGGGCTGCCCTCGTTGAACATATCGAAATCTGCGATGTTTGCGCACAAGAGCTTGCCGCATGGAAAAAGCTTAGACTCCTGGTACGAGACGCCCTGATAACCAGTAAAGCTCCATATCATCTTGCGGACAATATAAGACATGGGCTGACGGCCGTCGCGAGTATCCGGGATCCCATTATTCTTCCGGAAGATACCGGCGACTTTCCGTGGCCACGAATCCAATTTCAGCAATCTGCCTATCTTATCCGATCTGACTTTGCTCAATGGAATTAATCGGAATCTATCAGCTTCATTTTAAAACGCGACTATTGTTAATACTCAACGCTTTCCCAGTGATATAGGATTCTATCTTAAGACATGGTCTTGAATGGCCGATATTGTTATTGATTGCTCTTTGATTGGAAAATTAAGTTTTAACGGAAATATCAAAAGCGAGCGAGTTGATAGTAGCGCCGTGGTATCTATGAATAACAATAACGCAATCTGCATTCTGGCGAAAAACCCCAAAAGCGGTAAAGTCAAGGGTGGCTTGGAATCATGTGTCGGAAACAAGCAAGCGGCTCTTCTGGCCCGTGCGCTTTTACTCGATGTGATTTCGGCGTCGCTGAAAGTTGCGCATACCGATGTTTATATTGCTCACTGGCCACCCCAAGCTAAGAGCGATTTTGAGGATATTATTTATCTTTTTACAATCGAAGAGAAAAATCAACGGCTATCAGAGAGAGCCGATGAAATCACGCTCATCCCTCAAAACGGAAAAAACACAATCGAGAGAGTTGTTAATGTATCCCAAACCATTTTCGAGAGCGGAACAAAACGGGTTCTCTTTGTCTGTTCCGATAATCCTCTTTTGGATCCGTTGATTCTTAAAGCGGCATTTGAACTTCTAAAAACGAATAGGGCGGTTCTGGGGCCAACATTCGACGGTGGGTTCTACTTGTTGGGACTCGACGGACACTACCCGGAACTGGTTGATAAAATAGATTGGAAGCCGGGAAATGTTTACCGGCAGATTAAAGAACGGCTCGAGACCAAAGGGATGGCCTGGCAGGAGTTGGAGCTCTCTTACGATATCGACCGCCCTGAAGAACTGAAACAACTTTGCAACGACTTAAGCACTCTGCGATTGGCAGGTAGGGATGATGTCGGCTGCCATACAGAGAAATGTATCGTAAATCTAAAAAAGTAAATATCAGTGGAATTTCCCCCGAAATTTATTCCAACCAAACTAATCATCCATAACTTAGAACGGGTAAATAACCTTGCGCCAAAGCGCTATTGATTTTATTATCCAATAATGGAAAAGAATGGAATAGATGCAGCGCCTATCGATCTGATCATAATGGAGCGAAACAAAAGGTGAAAGTTAATGATTCCTCTGCCTGGCACAGCTATTTTCCCGATATTTCGCTATTTTTATGTACTGTCATCTGGGGTTTTTCCTTTACGGCCATTAAGGATATTATCGGCACCGGAGTATCGACTGTCTTTTTCATTTTCGCGCGGTTTGGAATCGCCTCAATAATAGTCTATCCGCTTTGCAGAAAAAGATTGGGACGACTTGGCAAGGAGGGTCTTAAAGCCGGGATATTTTTAGGGATTTTACTATTTATCGGGTTTGTCACTCAAACCAGAGGCTTGCTTTATACGACTGCCTCCAAATCTGCTTTTATTACAGGGCTGTCATCGGTGTTTATTCCGATTTTTCTATTTATCCATAAAAGAAAGTTTCCAGAGCCACTCGTAATAGTGGCCCTGGTGGTGGCAGCGTTAGGGCTTTTTCTTCTGACAGGGAATGCTGTCGGAGGATTTAATTTCGGGGATATGCTGACTCTGATCTGCGCGGTATCATTCGGAGCGCAGATATATACCATGGGCCTGGTAACGGTCAAATATGATTCGCTATCTCTGACTTTCGTTGAACTGGTGACCATGACCGTGTTGTCGGCTGCAGTACTTCCTATGGAGAATATAGTATTCGTACCAAATTTGAAGCTCGTTTCCGTTATAGTAATCATGGCAATTATAGCCACCACCGGCACGCTACTGGTGCAGACCTGGGCCCAGAAAAGGACATCGTCGGTAAGGGCCGGGCTAATCTTTTGCGCCGAACCGGTATTCGCCTATATGTTCGCCGCGGTAATTTTGGGTGAACGTTTCAACACACTTCAGCAAGTGGGTGGAGCGGTTATTATCGTGGCTATCTTGTTTTCGGAATTGGGCCCGTTTGTGTTAAATCGAAGAAAGACTTGATTGTCTAAGGCTCTTGACGCCCGAATTATTACCATTTTGCCCAAACTTATCGATTGATAAATCCGCTAAGTTTATATAATATTTAGTAAATTGAGATATGTTGACCTTTGAGCCAAACCATTTTGCGCCATTGGGGGAATAAATGGATAGTAGTTTGAGAAAGAACATCGCGGAACAACGATTATCGTACCTGGGCAAGTATGATGAAATGGTCTTTGATCAGGACCGTATAATCGAGTTTAATCATCGTCATAAAACGGCATTAATTAGTTATGAACTATCCCTGATCTCCTGCCGTATCCTGAACCTGAGCGACAAGGTTAATAACAGGTCGAATCTGGGAGTGCTTCGGAATCGCAAAGTGCGGCAATCAGTAGTACTCTCCGCGGCCCTGGCGGCGATAGGGGTCAGCCTTCATGGGAGGGGCGCTCTCAATAAATTCGCCAAAGAGCAGCAAACAGGCGATCTCTCCGAACGCCTAAAAAGAGACAACGATCGCACGGCTGCCCAGGTTATGTCCGAGGTCTTGCAGGCGACGACGGAAACCCTGCCGATGGGGGAAGAGGTTCTGATTGAATCGACAATCACCGAAGGAGTTCGCATTAAACCCGGCAAAGAGGCGGGCGGCAATCCGACAATCGCGGTGGGAGCGCTTTTCGGCAAGGAGAAGCACTGCGATATCTACGGACTCGACATGCCTAAAAATGTGACCCAGCTGTGTATGGGAAACGATGTTATCGATGGCACCGGAAAGTCAATCAAAGGATTACATTCGAGTCTGACGGCCTTGTTCCTAACCGAATCGAATCTCAAGCGTCACTTGCCGGATATCTATGTTCAGCGCTGGATGTCGGGGAAATATTTCCCCAAGTTCAATCCTCGTGAGACTGATTTAATCGGGGCGGCCAAGGTTATCGCCGAATCTTATAATTTTTCGGATATCGGAAAGCTGAGCGCGTTCTTTCTGGACAGACCCCGGCATTATCCAGCTATGGATGCCCTGAACAACGCAGGCGTATCAACTCCGTTCGATAAAGACGGCGATCTGATGCCGGCGGTTGTGATCGGCATGGACGAGCTTCGTTTCCCCGATGAGCGCGGGTTGACCTCGATGATAGGTGAAATCGGCGGCTCGGCGGAATGGGCAGTGGGAGTATTGCCGTTAGTATGGAGAGGCGGTCAGGCAATCGGAATGCTGACCAGCCAATCCTCGCTTTCTCGAAAGGACCTTGATCCGGAGAAGAAATGGAAGCAGCGATTCAATTTCACCGAAGAAGAGTTCATGCTAATCCAGGATGCCCGCTTTGAGCGCAAACCATATTTCACTATCTGGGATATTCTCGACGACCCGTTTGCCGGCGGTATCAGCGCATTCGGAGCGATCACTGACAACTACTACCTGCCGTTTATGACCGGGGTGGTTGCCAATGCCGAAACCGGTAAGATTACGGCCAACGTTCTGGTGGTAAACTCGCTGGGAATGGTGGAATGCTGGCTGATGGAATATAAGTGCAATACTAATGTGGCCACTACGACCAAACTCATGGCCTCGCCGAAAGAAGAGCTGGAGAAGGTCAGCGATGCTGAGCTCGAAAAGGTAATCGGCAAGATGCTGGATGACGAGCATGCCAGCAAGCGTTTCAGAATCTTTTTCAACAATGAATATTATCCGGCGGTAATTCCGGTTCAAAACAAGATGGTGCTGTTGCATCACGCGGTTGATTCGCTGATCGAGCGGGGAGCGTTGAACGAATGCGATCGGAAAATCATCGCCGCTACCGAGCGTTTGGCCAGAGGATGGTTTACCAGTTCGGATAAGTAGGATAAAAAAATCTTGAAACCAATAGCGCCGGATTAATAGTCTGGCGCTTTTTTTGTTGTTTTTACAACGCAGCGCGCATGTGGACATGCGCGCTGCACGCGGTGTAAATGTTCCTGTGCGGCGGAAACTGAGATTCCCGCCGCGGATTGCTTTTAGCTTCGGGAATCACAGTTCCCGAAGCACCTCAAGTATTAAAGCGGCAGACGAGGGCGGTTGAAAAGGCTCGACTCTTCGATTTGCCGCCCAAGTTTAAGCGTTATCTTAGGGGAGGACCGGTTTTGCGCATTCGCAGGATTGGTTCGCCCAGCTTGCTCATAGAGATTTTGGCAATTCCGAAAAAAACTATTGACAGCTTTGTCTTGCCGGATTATGATAATATAAATTTGTAATCTTTAAGAAATGTTTGTCAACGTAGCAGGGCTTTCTCAACAAAGCAATTTTGAAAAAAATGTAATATTATTCCTGTTTGGTCCACAAATCCACAATGAGCGCAAAGAATGGATGATTCCAATCGGATTGAACAATCTGCTTTAAGTATCATCTTCTTCGAACCAGTCAAAAACCCCCACGGGTTAGGGTTGTCATAAGTAATTTCATAATTTGATTTATTACTTGCGGTCTTAGCGCGTTACGGAAAAGAATAAGTGTGACAATTGTTGAAAGGATATCACAAAACATGTGAAGGAGGCCCATGATGTGTTATAAGTCCCGAATAATTCTTGGATTAGCGGCAGTAATTTGCCTGATCATTGGAATGCCACTTAGCTCCCATGCCTATGTCGGAAAGCTTCAGGTTCCCCCTGAAGGCAAAACACAAAGACTTATACTTAATGATGGCACAACATTATTTGGCCGGATCACAGCGGTCAATGACACCAATGTCACATTCCAAACAAATGCGGGAGTAATCAATACGGCAACCGTTCAAATAGAGAAGATCGAAGAAATACTTCCCTCTTCTATAAGGGATGGCAAGTATTGGTTTCCCAATCCCGCCCGCTCGAGGTTGTTTTTTGGGCCGACGGCACGGTCATTGAAAGCGAATCAGGGATATATATACGACGTCTGGATATTTTTCCCGGGAGTAGCGTACGGCGTTACCGACAACTTCATGATTTCCGGTGGCACCTCCATTATTCCATCGTCCGATCTTCACTTATATTATTTTACTCCGAAAGTGAGTTTCAAGGTGAGTGAAAAAATGGACGCGGCAATAAGCCTCAATATTTTCCAACTTTGGGGCGCGGGTGTTGGGATTGGTCTTGGCAATTTGACCTACGGTACGGATGATTACAGCATTACGGGTGGACTCGGCGTGGCGATTAATGATGAGATGGATGTGTACGAACATCCTGTCGGGACGCTTGGTGGTGAGATTCGTATAGCCCGTCGAATCTCCTTGGTTGGAGAAAGCTGGTTTTTTCCAGAAGAGGTCGAACAAGGAATGTTCGGTATTGCTGGTGTGAGGTTTTTCGGAGAATCAATGGCTGTCGATTTGGGTTTTACAAGATTTACTGATGAGGAAGATGATTTTGACGAGAATGGGAATATGGTAACGAAGTCCAAAAAGCAATTGGTTCCCATTGTCAGTTTCAACTGGAATTTTATGCTATGAAAGACAGCATTTCCTTTTTGAGTTAATAGTGTTCCGTATGACCCGGAGCATACCTGGAAAAGAATTTATACCGCGCACGACTCTCATTTAATTGCACGTGATGGGAAAGGTTACCTTATATGTCGCACAAGGCCAGACTTTTTTTAATATTCACATCCATTACCGCAATGGCGTTTTCAAATCACACCGCAGCCTTTGCCGATGATGATTCAGAGGGCTTTCAGTTGATCGAGAAGGGATCCGGTTTGACCCTGCACAAGGAAATGTTCATGTTGCCGATCACATACTCCAACCTGTATAACGGGATCAGGTCTGAGGTGGTATTCCAGCTAAGCGCAAAACATCAATTGTTCAGGACTCCTGTCTATTTTGCTTACACCCAGATCTCATTCTGGCAGGCTTACGATGAGAACAACTCCGCGCCGTTCCGAGAGACAAACTATAATCCGGAGATCTTTTACCGCTCGAATCGGCTTCCGTTTTACGGCGGTAATTGCGGAGGAGATATCGGTTTTGAACACGAGTCAAATGGGCAGAAGGTGCCGGTCTCCCGAAGCTGGAATCTTCTATATGCATGCCCATATTACTATCATTCAAAATTTCTGGTCTATCTCAAATTTCGATACCGTTTGCCAGAGAATAGTAAGAAATTTGAAGGATCGTCTCTGGGCGATGATAACCCCGACATCACCGATTTTCTCGGCTATAACGATTTTCATTTATTCTATAAGATATTCTCAAATCACATGATACATTTATTGGTCCGCGGGAATATTCACGCTGGTAAAGGTTTTGCCTTACTAAACTATAGTATACCTATACCGACAGGCAAAACCAGTTATATAAATATACGGATTTCCAATGGCTATGGAGAAAACCTTGTGGATTATAACAAATCTCTTACCCGAATTGGAGTCGGCATGATGTTTACAAGGTGAGGGCAGGAAATTGCGTCCCATAATAACGAACTATTCCGAATTTAAGGTTGCCAGCAAAAGTATTCGTGAGATACTTGATATAAAAGTGTATAGCTGACATAACATTTATCAGGCAACATGAATTTAAAAGGTTATGGTATTCCGGCCCAAAGCCTGACAGGGGGAATCATTACCATTACGGAGCGGCTGGCGAGGGATTGGTTTACGAGCTCCGATAAATAGGATAAGTATTATCTTGATATCAACTGCGCCGAATCAAAAGTCCGGCGCTTTTGGTTGTTGGTTTTACAATGCAGTGCGCATGTGGACATACGCGCTGCACGTGGTGCAAATGTTCCTGTGCGGCGGGAGCTGAGATTCCCGCCGCGGATTGCCTTTAGCCTCGGGAATCACAGTTCCCGAAGCACCTCAAGTATTAAAGCGGCAGACGAGGGCGGTTGAGAAAGCTCGACTCTTCGATTTGCCGCCCAAGTTAGCGGATAATAAAACCGGGGTCCCAGGGGACCCCGGGTACAAAAAAATGCTATACCCTTACGGTCAACCATCTGCCGCGCTGGTAATAGATATAGAAGAGGCAGGAGCTGATTGCCGCTGCGAGAGTCATTATCCACCAGATGATATGTTCGCCGCCGCCGAAAAACTGACGGAAGAGAAAGATCGGTACAACCTGCAAGACCCAGGCGTTAATGATATTGATTACCATAGCAGGAGTATTTAAGCCAACACCCGTGTGTATAAATTCAATCATCATCAAAGCGCCCATAAACGGCATGCAAAGAGTGATAATGCGGATCAGCCCCACGCCATGCTCAATTGTATCGGGATTGGTGAAGAAAATCCCCAATACCTGACGGGCCAGGACGAAGATGAATAAGGCAAAAACCGTCATAACACCAACGGCCAAAGCGATTGACTTATCCCCGGTAGTTTTGGCGCGTTCAATCTTCTCTGCGCCGACGGTATGGCCAATCAGGGACGAAAGCCCCAGACCGACTCCCACAAGAATCGTAAAACCGATCCCCATAATCTGATTGGAGACACCATAGGCCGCCACCACAGCAGTACCGAATCCGGCAATCATGGGAGTAATGAGAAGCCTCGATGAAGAGAATGACATCTCCGCAAGCCAGGAGGGTATCCCCAGCTTGATCAATATCCACATGGTGTCAAGACCCATTTTCTCTTTGCCCTTCAGATGGAGGCGGATATTGGTATGACCAGCGAAGAAGAGCCAGACACCAATTAGAAAAATCGTGACAAAGGTGATAACCGAGGCATAGGCTGCTCCGACCATACCGAACGCTGGTATCCCCAACCATCCGAAAATCAGGATCGGATCCAAGATCATATTCATGACGCTAAAGCC
>DOTU01000173.1:0-2853 GCA_003520965.1 Candidatus Zixiibacteriota bacterium | reverse complement strand
AACATCAGGGCCATAGCTTTGTGCGGGTTGGCAACACCGCGCAGGGCGGTGAAGATGGTCCAGATAGCGTAGTTTATAGGAAGACCGATAAAGATTATTCGTCCATAGACCAGGCCCAACTTGTAGGCCTCGTCACGAGCGCCGATCAGATACATCATCTGCGGTAAAAAGATGAAACCAACCACGCCGAAAACGGCCCCGAATAATAGCTTTAGGACCAGCGTTTCCTTGATCGCTTTTTCAGTTTTATCATATTCTTTCTCGCCGTATCGTCGGGAGATGATAGCCACCGAGCCGGGGCCGATCAGATGGTTGAAGGTGCCCAGGAACCAGGCCAGATTGTTGAAGAAAGTAATTCCAGCCACGGCCGATTCTGATTCGGGAAGGTGCGATACCCAGAACATATTTACCAGGCCGTAAATATTCTGCGACAAAAAGCCAAACATCGAAGGCAACCCCATTTTCAGGATCGCGCTGGTTATCGAACCTTCGGTGTAATCGGTGCGTTTGTTGTTGTCGTTCTCTATCATACTTGCCAACTCAAAATAACGAATACGATAAAGATTTACAAGAGTTGCAATTAGCCGGCGTCGTGCGGATGGTTTATCAGCGCTAAAATATCGGAATATACTTGTTAAAACGGTCTGAAATTAATGAGCGAAAGACGAATTTCAAAATAAATTAGTTACAAACATCATATTTTTAAGATATAACTATCAAAGTAAAAAAAGCTATCATTCAATGGAGGCATGTGTTATTTTTCCATATTGTGATAATGGCTGTTTGGTGCTAATTTATATCATATTTTGCTTGACAGTGAAAGGTTAATGATGTTTAGTATAGTTATCAATAAAGGGAGGAGATTGTGAAGGTCTTCACAACTGCTAAATCAATTTTGCTCCTTTCAATCCTCGCCGCGCTCTTAGTATCCTGTAACAATGAGGTCAAGCAATTAACCATCAGGATCACCAGCCGTATGTATTCGAAGTTCGAGGAGGAGCATACAGTTAAAATGTACCAGAAGTTTCCGATCTCCGATACCGATCTCGAGGGAGTGGTGGTCGAGTTTTACCCTGATTTCGATCTCGATACTTTGACGTTCAAGGCCTATTCCAGATCGGATACGCTTTACAATCCCGCGGCGAAAATTCTACTTATTAAGGGCAAAGATAAAAAGGAAGAAGCCTGGGCTTTTTTACCGGGCATGGTCCCTCATTTTTCGCCACGCTCATTTTTGGGTTTCGAGCTACTGAATTTCAAAACAGGTGGAAAATATATAAAGCCAGTCAATCCAAGAGATGAAAACGAGAATGACAATGAGAAATAGAATACTGCTTTGGGTCGTTTTACTCTGTTGCGTTTTCACATCTTCACTACTCGCCAAGCCAAAAGAATGCTACGATTGCCACAGCAAGGCAAAAAAGACATTCGAGTCATATAAGTATTCCCATGCACCGGTGAAAAGCAAGGATTGCCTGGCTTGTCATGATTCTCATGGGTTTGCCCAGAAGCTGACTCTTAAGGCGTATGACAACAGCCTTTGTAAAAAATGCCACCCTGAATTTGGCGAAGGATATCCGCCGTCTACGTCGAAATATGTCCATCAGCCATTAAAGGACGGTGTATGCTGGTCGTGTCATGAGCCACATGGGAGCAATCTTCCAGGCCTGACGCGGGTAGTTGGCGATACGCTGGTTTGCTTTATCTGTCATGAGGATATTGGGAATCTTGAAAAGAAGGCTGTGCGTCACGAGCCGTTTGCCCAAAACCAGTGCTCGGTATGCCATAGCGCCCACGATAGCGAATTTTCCGGGCTTTTAAAGAAAAGCCAAAAAGAGTTATGCGCCGGTTGCCACAATCTTTCTGACAAACTGTACTTAGCCAAACACACAGCCGTGGGAATCGATAAGATTGATTGCGTAACCTGTCACAACCCGCATGCTACAGATAAGGCGGGATTGATTGATCCGCTGGCTCACGCGCCAATGGTGGAGGGGAACTGCGAAAGCTGTCATGCTAATTTAGCGGCGGGCGATACTACGCTCTCGGTTTCGGCGGGGGAGCTTTGCGTAACTTGCCATGATGATATCGGTAAGAAAATTTCTATGGCCTCGGCTCATCCACCGGCTGCAGGGGGTGAGTGTTTAAGCTGTCATAATGGGCATAAAGGTAAACAGGCATCGCTTCTGATTTCCACTCCGGGCGAACTTTGTTTGGGATGCCATACCGAGTTTGCTGATACGTTGAAGCTTGAGGGTGTACATACAGCGGTAAGAAACGGTGATTGCACGTCGTGCCATGATGCACATGGCTCGCCCAATGCCAAGCTGGTAAAGGACGCAACCGACAATTTATGTCTGGGCTGTCATACAGAGATTAAAGATATATTAAGTACGGCAACGGTCCCGCATCCAGCGGTTGAATCAAAGGGATGCTTGGGTTGCCATAAGCCACATTACTCCAAAAAGCCGCCCCTCTTAGTTGACGATGAAAAGGCGATTTGCCTGGAGTGCCATGAGAATATTAAAGAGGAGAGTAAGGCCGAGGTCGTACATACGCCCTTTATGTCGGGTCAGTGCGGATCATGCCACAATCCGCATGGCTCATCCAAGCCCAATATGCTCAGGGCCGAGGCCAAACCTCTTTGCGGACGCTGCCATAACGATATCATCCTGGCCTCATCGATGCCATCAACTCATCCGCCGGCCAAGGATGGGGAATGTCTTTCCTGCCACAAGCCGCACTCATCGAAATTCCCAAAGCTGTTAAGCGGGACGGTGAGCCAAAATTGCGCAGATTGCCACGGAGATATAAACGGGCAGTTGGCTGTCAAAAATCTTCATACGCCGGTAA
>DOTU01000354.1 GCA_003520965.1 Candidatus Zixiibacteriota bacterium | reverse complement strand
TCGATCGATGCGCCGCTGACCGGTGTATTCAAAGTATCGAGCACAATTCCAGAAACCCAACCGGTATCACCGACTGGCGGCGGGGGTGGAGGCGGATTATGCTCTGAAACCAGAACAAAATCCACAACTGTATTTTGATCGGCTACAACCAGAATACTATCCTGCTCATCATGTCCAACCATCATCTTTAATGCTACACCGAAATACAAGCCCGGAGTAACATTCGAGATGGCAAACGCGCCTATTGAATCTGACTGGGCATGGTAAAAGTGACGACCAAGCCCCATCAGTTCAATTGAGGCGCCCCTCACTGGATTTGCGAGGGTATCGTGCACCGTGCCCGATACTGTCCCAAATCCCTGCGCAAAGGCCCCCGAAGTTAACAAGGTTAAGGTAAATACTACTGCAAGAAGCTTCTTCATCAATGCATCCTCCTTAGAGCTAGTGTTAGTTTCCAACCTCTTGTTTGCTGTGTTACAAATTTTTGCAGAGCAAATTTAATCTCCGCCTGCTGTAGCTAAAGCAATAACCATACCATTCGCAAAACCAACCAACAAAAAACGTAAAACGCTATCAATTATCATCTTATGAATTTTATAAAATCGATAAATTTTTTACTGGAAAAAATGTTCGACCATTTAGTCGAGCCATCGCCCCCCAATAGTCGATGGCTTATTTGTGGAAAATTGGGCCACTAAGATATATCACACCGAGTATCCCCATCGTTTCAGGCGATCTCGTATATTTTTTTCTGAAATTCCCAAATCCCTGGCAGCCTGACTTTTATTTTGGCCTGCTTTCTGAAGCGCGTCGAGCACCAACTTCTTTTCAAGTGCCTCAAGCTTCGATGGCAAAGACTCATCGCAAGATAATTCAGTCCCAAGTTTGCCATCCGGCCGGAATGCTAACGGTAGATCCTCAATACCAATTGCCTCATTCCTGGTCAGGACAACCGCGGCCTCTATGGCGTTCTCAAGCTCCCGCACATTACCGCGATATTGGTATTTAATCAGAGCATCTTTTGCTTCCCGTGAGAGGCCGAACACCTTTTTTGAATTCTTCTCAGAATATATTCTGATAAAGTGCTCAGCCAGGGGGATTAGATCCTGCTTCCGCTCCCGAAGAGGAGGAATTTTTATATTTATCACGTCCAAACGATAATAAAGGTCTTCACGGAATTTACCATCGGCTACTAACTGCCGCAAATCTCTATGCGTTGCGGCGATCACCCGGATATCAAGTTTCAAATTGCTTGATGAACCGAGCTTTTCGATAGTCCCTTCCTGCAGGAAGCGCAGAAGCTTGGGCTGCAGCGAAAGAGGCATATCCCCAATTTCATCGATAAATAAGGTCCCTCCGTCGGCAACCTCAATCTTTCCCTTTCGATTGATATGCGCTCCGGTGAACGCCCCCTTTTCATGACCAAAAAGCTCGCTTTCCAAAAGCGTTTCCGGCATAGCGGCGCAATTTATAATTACCATTGGTTTTTCCGCTCTTGTGGAACTGTAGTGTATGGCCCGCGCTATTCGCTCTTTGCCTGTGCCCGATTCCCCTTGGATAAGGATAGTGGCGCTGCTTGGTGCTACCCGCGCCAGCAGATTTAGCACCTCTTCCATTTGAGGGGATGCGCAGACGATCCCCTTAATTTCGCCCCTGGACCTGAGCAACTCTCGAAGTTCCTTGTTTTCGGCAAGAAGTCTCCTATTCTCCAACGCTTTTGTGATACTTATTTCCAGTTCGCCCAGATCAATCGGTTTGGTCAGGTAGTTGAACGCCCCCAACTTCATACTCTCCACTGCGCCGTTAACAGACCCATAAGCGGTCATAAGGATAAAGGCAATATCTGGGATAATCGCTTTGGCTTTTTGCAGTAGCTCCAGGCCTCCCATTACTGGCATCTTCATATCGGAAATTACCAGATCTATCGTATCCTTTTGGATTATCTCCAGAGCACTGGCCCCATCCGGGCTTGATATTACTTTATAGCCCAGTTTACGCAAAAAACCGGCAATGGCTTCACGCTGGCTCTCTTCATCATCGACAATAAGTATTGTATTCTTATTTATCACTGGGCAACTCCAATCTGAAAAGCGCTCCCCCTGATGGGTTATCTACAAGATCAATCCTTCCGCCATGCTCCTTAATAATCCTCAACACCATTGGCAGACCCATGCCGGTACCGGTTGGTTTAGTTGTATAATAAAGGTCAAAGACCCGAGGCTTCTCATCATCACTAATACCGGCGCCATTATCGGAGATTTCAACCAGGCATCTCCCTTCTTGGAAATATGTTTTGATTGTAATCAGTCCTTTTGAGCCCACCGCCGCCAGCGCATTTTCCAGTAGATTGAGGATTGCTTGATGCATCAGTTCGTTATCGAATTCGATTGATGGTAACTCGCTCAATTCGGTTTTAACGGCGCAGCTTTTACTTTGAGCTCGCGGCTGGAATAAGGAAATGGTTTCGCTGATGCAGATATTTAGATCTCCCTTCGTCTTATGTAGAACCGGCGGCCTGGCTAAGGTCAGAAAATTTCTTACTGATTCATTGATCTTATCGGTCTCTTTCCTTATTACCGAGGTCAGCTCCGCATATTCAGCCTCATCTCTCCGCGGTTTGAATTCGCGCTCCAATCTCTGAATTATAACCCTGATGGCATTAAGCGGATTTCGTATTTCGTGCGCCACGCCTCCGGCCAGCTCCCCCATAGCCACCAACTTAGCGCTAAGGGCTTTGTCGGCCTCCAGCCTTTGTACATCCCTCTGGATTTCGGCATACTGCCCGGAGAGAAGACGATAGTTTTGTTGAAGAATCACTCCGGCCAGAGCCACTATGCTCACAATAAGAAACAGGATCGATCGCCAGATAATATCCTGCCGAAGCTTGGCTGACAATAGATTAAGATAGCCGGTATCGATCCCGATTACGATATCACCAAAGGGATCACCCGCGACTGTAAACGGGGCTATGGCTTCAAACGCCTCATCCCTAACGCCCAGGCTCTTTATTCGAGTTTTAATTTTGATCGTGGATAGGCTATCGGGACGATACCAGTTATCGGTGGAATCATTCTCAAAGCTTTTAGAAGCCACTACCAGTGACCCCGATCGGAATATGCCTGCATATTTTACACCCGGACTTTGGCTGATATCATCGATTACGCTGCCAACGCCAAATGCCTTACGAAGCGCCAAAAGCTCTCCGCCACCTATC
>DOTU01000238.1 GCA_003520965.1 Candidatus Zixiibacteriota bacterium | reverse complement strand
CTGAACATCCGGTTGATCAAACGGATTTATCCCTAATATAGCTCCCGCTGCGGCCACTGCCATTTCCCAACGGAAAATCTCCTGACCCAAATCGGGCTTATTATTGAGCCTGAAATGTGCCACCGGATGCCCGGCGGCTTCCAGAGCTTTCATCCTGTCATTTAGCTCGCCGCTCATTTCGGAGTTCAGGCTATATTGAACGAAGAATCTGTCTTTTCTATACGCCCAGGAATCTTCGATCATTTCATCGACAATCGGAATAATCCCCTTGCCGAATTTGCCCGTGCTCTCGGCCACAAGCTGTTCAATCCAGGACGGGAACGAAACCAATGATGGGGTGGCGAAAAAGGTTAGCTTGTCACGGCCTGCCAGGGCTAGCTCTCCCAAAGCCGCCCCGAGAATCAAACAGGCGTTTTCCGACTCCGGTAGATATCCCGCCGAGGCCTGCGCCATATCCCAACCACGATCGAGTAGTTGATGAACATCGAATCCGATTGTGGCACCCGGTACCAGTCCGAACAGGGTTAGCGCGGAATAACGTCCGCCCACATCGGGAGTACCCTCGAAAACGCGACGGAATTTTCGATCCTGAGCTATTTTCATTAGAGGCGTTCCAGGATCGGTGATAGCAATAAACTGTTGACCAGGCGCGGCTGTTCGTTCGCTTACTCGGTGCCAGAAATAATAGAAAAATGCCATTGTCTCGGTGGTGGTACCCGATTTGCTTGAAACGATGAATATAGTTTTACTTAGATCGATTTCCGATTCAATCTGCCGCACCGCGTTTGGATGGGTACTGTCGAGTACTATGAGTCCTGGGAAACCCTCTGAATTTCCAAATGTATTTTGATAAACCTCCGGAGCCAGGCTTGAACCGCCCATACCCAGAAGGATTACATGCTTAATCCCCTCGGCCTTGAGCTGTTCGGCAAAATCGAACATTGATTTCAAATGCGTATGCAACGGCTCAAATATATCGAGCCACCCCATGCGGTCTTTTATCTCCGGCTGCGGCTTGGGAAACCACAATGTGGGATCTTTTTCCCAGAAACGGCTCGCGAATTCCTGGTTTTCCCAGGTTTCAAGTCGCTTATCAACTGCCGCCTGGTATTGCCCCAAATTAAGCACTTGATCCCGTTGTGGACCTTTAACAAAATTCATCTTTTCTCCTCGATTTTGTCCATTATCGTGCGATCCCCCAATGGTTTTACTTCTTGCTTATAAGGCGGGTGGCAAATTCCACCACATTTTCTACGCTAAAGCCCAGATTTTTCATCACTACTTCACTGGGCGCCGACGCTCCAAAGCGCTCCAATCCGATCACATCACCATGCTCGCCGACATACTTATGCCAGCCATGCGTTGAGGCAGCCTCCACCGACAACTTGGGGATTTCTAACGGCAAAACATGTCGTCTATACTCAGCCGGCTGATTGTCAAAAATCTCCCATGATGGCATCGAGACCACCCGGGCTCGAATATTCTGCGCCAGCAATTTTTCCCTTGCTTCCAGAATAAGCGACACCTCGGAGCCTGTTCCGATCAATATAATCTCCGGATTCTCAGCATCGACCATAATATAAGCGCCTTTGGAAAAATCCGTATAGATCGGATAGAGGGAGGCATCAAGCACCGGAAGTTTCTGTCTTGACGTGGCGATAACTACCGGGCCGTCATGCTTCATCGCCCATCTCCAGGCAGCGCAAGTCTCATTGGCATCGGCTGGCCGAATAACCGTTAGATGCGGAATTGCTCGCAGACTTATAAGCTGGCTTATCGGTTGATGAGTGGGGCCATCCTCGCCAAGCGCGATACTATCATGGCTGAATATAAATATTACGTGCGCTTTCATGAGGGCCGCTAACCGAATAGCCGGGCGCATGTAATCTGAAAAGACCAAAAATGTGCCGGTGAAAGGAATCAGCCCGCCATGCAGGTTGATCCCGTTGGATATACTGCCCATGGCATGCTCTCTGATTCCGTATCTGATATTTCGTCCGCCGGGGTTTTCGGGCGAGAAATCGCCTCCATCTTTGAGATCGGTTTTCGTCGAGGCCGCCAGATCGGCCGAGCCACCGATAAGCATTTCGAAATTTTTGGCGATACTGTTCATCACTTTACCGCAGGCATCTCTCGTGGCTATCGGGCCCGATTGGGGGGCAAAGGTCGGCAGATCTGCTTCCCAGTTTTGAGGAAGCTCATTTTGCATGACCATCTTAAATTTCGCAGCCAACTCGGGATAGGCTTTTTTATAACCATCCATGAGTTTTTGCCAGGCGGCCATCTGTTTATTACCACGATCTACCGCCTGTCTGAAATGGGTGAGAGCCTCCTCCGGAATTAAAAAGTCCGGTTCCAATGGCCATCCAAGCTTTTCCTTGGTCTTCTTAATCGCGTCTAGCCCCAGCGGTTCGCCATGGGCTGCGGATGTATCTTGCTTGGGGCTTCCAAATCCTATATGGCTGTCAACTATTATTAGAGACGGTTTTTCGCCATTGCCCTTAGCTTTATGAATTGCCGCTTCAAGTTCCTCGAGGTTGTTCGCGTCTAATACATGCTCAGTATGCCAGCCATACGCCTCAAACCGCTTGCCAACATCCTCGGTAAAGGAGATCTTGGTGCTGCCGTCGATTGTGATCTTATTATTATCATATAGATAAACCAGCTTCGAAAGGCGCAAATGCCCGGCCAGAGAGGCCGCCTCAGCCGAAACACCTTCCATAAGGTCGCCATCTGAAACGATTGAATAAATAAAGTGATCGATAACCGGGAAATCCGGCTTGTTGAAATGGGCGGCCAAAAAGCGCTCGGCAATTGCCATCCCTACTCCATTGGCGAAACCCTGGCCCAGCGGCCCCGTGGTAACCTCGACTCCGGGAGTTAAGCCATATTCAGGATGGCCGGGGGTTTTGCTGCCCCATTGGCGAAAACGCTTAAGCTCCTCAAGGGGCAGATCATACCCCGTTAAATGTAAAATTGAGTAAAGCATAGCGCTGCCGTGCCCGGCGGAGAGAATGAAGCGGTCACGGTTAAACCAGCCCGGTTGTTTGGGATTGTAATTCATAATTTTGGTGTAGAGCAGATAGGCCATCGGCGCAGCCCCCAATGGCAGCCCCGGATGACCTGATTTGGCTTTTTCCACCATGTCGATAGCCAAACAACGGATAGTATTTACACAAAGCGAATCAATATCTCGAGTTTCCATTGATACCCTCTATTTACATGGCGCATGACGTGCACCTCTTAAATCAAGAAACAATCAAACAGCCCTACATTATCAGGCATAAAATAGATTTTGTCTATTTCTATTTACCCTAATTGATACGAAATTGCCCTGAAGGCTTATGGAAATCGTGTCAGGGATATTTATAATCAACAAAAAAATATCGGGCGGCCATGGGTGTTGACCGCCCGTATTCTTCCTATTATGGATGTATGACGTACTTCAGCGTACGACCTTATAATAACAAGTTTCCAGCGCAGGTCAATCCCGCTTTAGTGAGTATAGAGTGCGAATAATGTGGTTCGCAGTAGAGTGGGCAAATATTGCAACTCCATGTTTTTCAATTGCGTAATTATATGTTACGCAAATGAGTCGTTAAGTTGATATTTTTATTGGTCAGTCCCAATTTTTTCCTGATTACCTCACGATGCTTTTGCACCGTAACCAGCGCTATATCAAGGGCTTCGGCGATATCTTTGGAGCTGGCGCCGTTCTTGATCATAGCACAGATCTCCATTTCCCTGGGAGATAACTTGGATGACATATGAAGCGCTCCGCCCGTAGCCGCTGTCAACTCATCTAGATTGTATTTTAACAACTCAAAATAGGTTTTATTAACCGTGCCATCTCTGCGAACCAATCGGTTTACCGCAGGCTTTAATACCTGGTCGATCATCCCGGCAATCTGCTGTCGAATTTCCATCTTCTCGGCCTCAACAACGGACATAATTTCCCTTAGGGCCGTATTCTTTTCGGTAAGCGCTTGACGTTCCTGCGCTAAAGTCTCCGTATGCCATATCTCTCTGGCCCTTATGGAGATCATATCAACTATCTCCTCCAGCCTTTGAGCATAATCGGGCGACGGTGGTCGTTGGGGCATAAAGGGCGATGTCACCGATAATAAGCCGTAAAACTTATCATCCCCGCGCTGGAAAACTGGTGTAATCAGAACATCGCCATGTTTCCAGGGTGAATTACTATTTTTAGATATCGAAATATCCGGGAATACTCCATTTAAGCCATAATCTTTTGGAATAAAATATGATTTGCTGATACAATATTTAGACTGGGTTAGATTATTTAACAAATCATGGTTGGGGGCCTTACCTTTGCGAATATTATTAATCTCGTTTTTATCAAGCCCCACATGCCCGAAATTAATGATATTCCCTTCTGCGTCATAAAAAATAAAGGCCGCCCGTTTGAAAAGATTGGAATCGTGTAAAGCCCGGCAGCCAAACTGTAGACATTCATCAATCGTTTTAGCGATTCGCAGCTTGTTGAGAAGTGTAAACCTGGCCTTTTCCCTATTCTCCGCTTTCTTTCGGTCATTAATATCGGCGATCATCTTAAGCGAGCCGCGGTAGGCTCCCGTTTCCGGATCTATTACGGGAGCGGTGGAAACTATACCCCAAAATTCGCTATCGTCTTTTCGCAGGTAGCGAAAATCGTAGCTTTCCTTTATCCCCTTGCGGCGGCGCTCCAGATATCCTTGAGCGATTTGCCTGGCCTCCTCATCCATAAAATCAAGAATAGAACGGCCCAGCATTTCCTCGGGGTCATATCCAAGCATCCCGGCCATTTGTTGATTAACAAAAACAGTTCGATTGTCCGGATCAATCATCCAGATTCCTTCGCCGGCGGTCTCTACGATATTACGGTAACGCTCCTCGCTTTCTCGCAGATTTTCCTCGAGACGTTTGCGCTCGATGGCGTAGGTTATTGTTCTCGTGAGAATCGCCTCGCTGGCCTCCCATTTGATTAGAAAATCCTGCGCTCCCTGCTCAACCGCTTGTATGCCGATCTTTTCATCTGCCAGGCCGGTCAGGACGACAATCGGCATATTGGTTGCCAGCTTTTTTGCTCTTTGTATCGTTTCCAGCCCCTGGCTATCGGGTAATCCAAGATCGAGCAGCAGAATATCGTAACGCTCACCTTTTAGCCGCTCAAAGGCCAATGAGAGACGGTCGACAGACTCCAGAACGAAGGGATTACCGTCAGTTATTAGCATCTCTTTTAGCAAGCGGGCATCGCCGGGGTTATCCTCGACTAAAAGAATTTTAATCTTTTTATTGTCCGGCATATTAATCACCCTTCGGTCGTGGAGGCAGTTTTACTATGGTCAGCCAAAAACCCTCGATCTGCTTCATGGTGGTGATAAATTGCTCCATATCTATCGGTTTGGTGATATAACAGTTGGCATGTTGCTGATAGGTTTTTAGGATATCCTCTTCCGCTTTCGACATGGTTAACACCACAACCGGAATCGATCGTAAAGTTTCATCAGTTTTTATTTCAGCTAACACTTCACGCCCGTCTTTTTTAGGCAGGTTCAGATCCAGAAAGATAATATCTGGCCGGATAGCGTTAGTAAATCTGCCTCTCCGGTGCAATAAATCCATGGCTTCTTCGCCGTCTTTGGCCAACTGCATGTTGTTGGTGACCCTGCCCTCTTTGAGAGCTTCGATTGTCAGGCGAATGTCGCCTGGATTGTCCTCAATTAATAATATTTCAACTGGTTTACCCATATCAGAATCCTCTCCAAACTCTGGTTGATTGCTTGAATGCCCCCGGTGTTCATTTTTGTCGAATTTTGATTCCATTTAATATGCGCCCCTGTCTCTTGTATTATTTCATTTCCATATCTGCCTTGAGAATAGGAAGCGTAAAGAAAAATTTTGCTCCCTCTCCCAGTTTCGATTCTACCCATATTTTGCCGCCGTGCCTTTCAATAATTCGTTTGCACAGGGCCAGTCCTATCCCGGTTCCGGGATATTCGGCCCCGTGAAGCCGTTGGAAAATATTGAATATCTTTTCCCCGTATTGCTGGTCGATTCCGATTCCATTATCCTCAACCATGAACTGCCAGTTGCCATCCTTGGCGAAGGCGCTGATATGAACTCTGGGTGGTTCGGACGAGCGAAATTTAATGGCGTTAACTATCAGATTCTGGAAAAGTTGTGTCAACTGCGTGACATCTCCGACTACTCTGGGCAACTTCTCGGTGGTTACGCTTATTCCGCTTTCGGAAACGGCGATACGCAAATTGGCCAACGCCTTGTCAATTGCCTCCCGGACAGCCATTGGTGCAAACAGGCCCCCGCGGCTTTCTATCCGCGAATACTCCAGAAGGCTGTTGATCATATTTTGTAATCGCATGGCGCCGTCTACGGCGAAAGCAATAAACTCGTTGGCATTGGTGTCTAGTTTATCTTTATAGCGACGTTCAATCAATTGAAGATAACTGGCTATCATTCGAAGCGGCTCTTGCAGATCATGAGAGGCGATATATGCAAACTGCTGTAGCTCCGCATTGGCTTTGGCCAGAGCCTCATTTTTTTGTCTGATCTCCTGTGCCGCCATTTCACGCTTGGTAACATCGATCAGGCTGAATACCAGACCTCCGACGCTGCCGTCCTGCTCGAATACCGGGCGAAGCGACCAATCCCAGTAGGTCGTGCCCCGATCTGGTTGATCCGGAAAATCAAACGGTTT